>JAJRRH010000036.1 GCA_024279715.1 Bacteroidota bacterium | reverse complement strand
TCAGAGGTCTTCCGCCTCACGACATCGGTTGCCTGACAATTGTTTTCAACTTCTCTGGTGCCGTACGGCGCATATCACTCAGGTAAATCTCGTGATGTTTGCCAATTCTCTGGCTTCCATTCTCTTCGATAAGCGAGTGAACTTTATCAATAGTCGGTCCCTCTTCTGAAAAAGGGCCGATATGCAGTGTTTGAGCGGCCTTCCCTTCGTCAAATGATTCGAATCTGACCAACGGAAGAGCTGGGGGGTTTTTCTTCTTTTCAACTGTCTCAATGGCTTCTGCAACCATCTCTTGCGTAATGAATTCCGGTTGCATGATCATCAGAGTCCAATACCAGTTATCTTTGTTGCCTGTGCTGAAATCACTCATGTCATCAGCCCACCAAAGACCCTCCAGCGGTAACACTCCGTAATCGATGCCGAGTTCTCCCCTTTTCACCGTAAACTTCAAGGTATAAGAAAGCGGATAAAGCGCTTCGATCGCCTCGACAAATGACTGTGAGGTATTGGGATCGCCCTGTCCGTCAACCATGAGGAAGTTCACCGACGGAACCTCGACAATTTCAATCTTCTTTGCCGAGGGGCGATAAAGATGTTTCAGTTGTTTTTTGAAGTCGATTTTTTCCATTAACAACCCCGCCGATCAACGATTGGCTACAGGACTTTAAATAGATCTGTCCCTTTTTTGCTATTCGGTTCATTCCAACGTACACTAGAAATAGTCCTCCATCAATTTTTCAATTATCGGATGAAGATAGAAATATCTATTTTGGTACGTCTTCATGATGTGATTAAGCTTTACCTCTGGATTGCTCAGCCTATTCCACTCAACAGGCCTAGATTCTTCACAAACAAAAATCATTTTGATTTGTAATAAAAAGGATATGAATGGCTTAATGTCACAATCATCAACTTCCATAGAGGTTAGCAATAATATGAATTTTTTTATTTGTACTTTGCTTTTATCACCAATAACATTTTTCAAGTTAGTAACAAATTCACCGTAGTTGATATTGCTATGCAAAGATAAAAACTCTGCTTCAATTGACTCACCAACATATAGCGCATAGTAATTAAGTGCTTCATTGAATATTTTATTATTTATCCTGTCCTTTTTTTGAGCCTGTGCGATTTGTATTAAACTGTTAAAAATAAAAACATAGTCCCTTGGACGATCATAAACAAACTTGTCAATTTTTTTATTGAGAATAGACATATTCAGATCATCATTAAGCAAGTCAGCCACATGCTCAATTTCATTCTGCTTAAGCCTACTATTAATCATTTGCATCAAATAGTTTGGCTTCCAACCGATGACAACCTTAGTAATCTTATCTTTTTCAGTAATCTGCTCTCTTATCCCGTTATACAGGTCTGTCCTCAAAAATAAGTTTATTGAATAGTTGTCAAAATGATGGCCAAAAAGATTTGCACAGACTTCATGTAGATTGAAAAGTATCAACGATATCAATTCTTTATTTTTCTTCATACTTAGATTTGCATCGAGCCCATCGATATTTAAATATAAAGATTTGCCTGTATTCTTGAGATATTTAATAACTTCCTTTTTTAGGCTAACAATTTGCTCAGGTTAAAATTTACCCCTGATTTCTTTTACTGTATCGCAACCCTCAGATCTCAGTTTTTCAACTATTTCTACTAAGTACTCGGTAACGCTTTTATTCAGATCCCCAAAACCTGTAGAGTCAAAATATTCGTTATATTTCTCAACAGCATGGACCCCTTTCATGTCGAGAACGACCCCTGAATCGTTGTCAATATCTTCTCGGATGCTTTGCGCAATAATCAGAAAAAGTACAAATGACCAAAAAGACGATGCAATTTTGTCTTTATCGTTATTGCCCTCAAACAATTCTGTTAGGGCGTAAATATCATCTAGGTTGTATTTATCGAATAGTTGATGGATTACAATTTCTTTGTGCCTTATCGGTTCTGATTTGAAATGAAAGAAAGAAGCACTCTTCCCTGTACCTTTTCTACCTATAATTAATTTATATCCATAGTTGTACAGGTTTTTATATTCAGGTATTTCAACAAAGCATTTATTAATAAAGTACATATCGTTGATTGCTGTGTGTTCTCCCAAATTTATTTTGTCAAAAATAGACACACGGTCAGATGCCTGAGTGTCTACATATGAATTAATTATCGAATAGTCATTTGAAAGATTATTTAAAAATCTATGTACTTTTCCTCTAGCTGATTTAGGAGATTCATACTCTTTGATCAAGGAAATTATATCAGATGGTTTTTGAGAGTGAACAGAATTGATTATTAGGGCTCGACGCCCTGTCGCAACACATATTCCGCTTATGAATGCACATTTCAGGAAATGTTTAAAGTTATCTTTCTCCCCCGACATGCCAAGATCTATAATAACAGCATATGATCTTTTTATCTGCTTTGAATACCAAAGAAGATTGTAGTTTTCTTCTTGCGCATCATCAATGATAACATCAAGATCAAAGTTAGATATTTCTTTTTCTATACAATCAGACACTTGTTGATCGTCTACATTTTTTATATACAGCAAAGCATTTGAGGTAATTTTCATGTTGTCATTCAATATATGATGTTTTTCAAAGTCATATATCGATTTATTTATATCTTTGTCCCAGAATTTCTTTTTTACAAGCTTATCAGCCAGCCTTCCTTTGCTATATTTCCCAATTCCAATCCCTAGTAAAGGTTGAAAAAATCTTTCTATTTTCTTGAAGTCGAAATCTTCGCCAACTATAGGATGAATTTTTTTACCTAGTCCAATAGAATAACCATACTCAAAAATAACATTGAAATTTAAATCAGAGAGCTCAACAAGAACAGCTTTAGACTTGGAAATATTTTTACATATTTCGCAAAAGATTAAAGCATGTTCGATATCCATATCATTCTGCCATGATATCCATTGGTAGTCAGTTTTATCATTTAGGGTTTTTATGGCTGATTCAATTTGATTGACTATTATGGGGTCATGGCTAGAGTATGCGGAAAAAACATGGTTAAGATCAATGTTTCCTAGAGGTGATGTCTTGCAAATACCAGTTGAAACTTCACAGTACTTAGAAATATCTGTCATGGTCGCACCTTTCGCATAAGCATTATGAACTCTCCCCGTGGCAGTAACACGGGGGGCTCAAAATACATTCCTTTAAAAGCCCAAGACGAAGCAGCTTTCACAATTCCTACATACAAAATATCAAAAGGATTTTCCAGTATCAGTAACCTGAACTGGCTATGTTTGGCTCCCCGCACCAGACACGAACAGAAACTATTTAAGGGAACTTAAAGAAAACCCACTGTCCTCACTCACACCCACTAATCACCATCTGCTCATCAATCAAACAAGTCTCATAAGGCGTCGCACTATCCGGCCGCCATCGGTTCAACTTGAAGCTGACATCATCACCATCAACCGCAACGTCCAGATAGTTGAACTCCATCACCCGCGGTTGATCGCGCCAGTAGAGTTCGTTCTGACAGTAGGGATCGCTGCTTTGGCAAGGGATGGTGCTATAGACCTGATCCGCCCCACCGCCGCCCAGCACCATGTAGCGCACCTGGTCCTTGTAGTAGAGCTCACTGCTGTGCACATGACC
>JAJRRH010000035.1 GCA_024279715.1 Bacteroidota bacterium | reverse complement strand
AAAGCGTTCCGTCTTGATTGAGCAATTGGTCTTTATATGCTGGATGAATACTGGATATCATATCGTATTCTCCCTTAAGGAAATCAAGAAACATATTGCTACGGTCTTTTACGAAAGATACGGATACTGCATCAAGGTAGGGCAGCTTTTTTCCTTGTTCATCCACTTCAAAATAGTTTTCATTTTTTAATAAAGACAACCTGTTGTTCTCCAGCCAGAAATTAAACTTGAAAGGCCCTGTTCCTACCGGATGGGATCTGAATTCTTGTCCATAATCGTCAATAGCTTCTTTAGGTAGTACGCTACAATACGGCATGGATAACATGCTTAAAAATGGAGCGAAATTTTGATTTAAGTGGATGATGAAAGTGTCATCATTTGGTGCTTCGAAGGGGTTCGATTTGTCGAGATGACCAAAAATCCAAACCCCAGGCGAGGCAATGTCCTTGTCAAGAATGCGTGAGAAACTGTATAGAAAATCACTTGCCACTACTGCCCTGCCCTTAGCGTTATCAAAACATGGATCATCATGAAAGTACACATCGTTTCTCAAAGTAAAAGTATAGGTAAGCCCATCGTCTGAGATATACCATTCTTTGGCAATGCTCGGTATGATATTTAGATTGTCATCCATCTGTACCAGCCCATTAAAGACTTGATTGACCCACCATATATTTTCATAATTACTTGCAAAAGCTGGATCTAAGCTTGTCACTCCCTCCGCCTCATTGTAGTAAAACACACTTTTGCCATTGTCACGCTCCACAGGGGTACAACCCATTAATAGAAACAGGAGAATGCCGAAGACATAAGTACTCTTCATAATATCTTTCATTTCATGATTAAAGCGGTAATATCCCATTAATTTTGAGGAATAAAATGAAGTGTTTGGTTTTTTATTAGAGGGCGTATGTTTGAAATTGATACCAGATAAAATGAATTTTAGTAATGTTATTTACAATCCGTATTCATCAAACGTCAAGATGGTTTTGTAGCTATTGCCCAACATATAATCATCGTATATGCCTTTGGCATTTTGGCTTAAAGGTTGCCATATTGTGGTTTGTAGATTGTCGGTCTTCACTGCGCTAAGGTAGCCATTATAAGGCACATAGACATTCGTACTATCAGACTTTGGACTGAATTGCTTGAAATAGTATGTTTCATCTAATTCTCTACACTCTTTCTTCTTGCCCTTTCTTGTTAGTCGATAGAATTCTGTGAGATGAAATGTTGTATCGTTTAAAATCTTTCCCTCACTTATAAAGGCGCCATAATGTCTGCCCCCATAAAAATACCACTTCTCAAATTTAATAGTATTTCCTTCTATATTGAATACACCCCAAGAAGCCTTATTATAAAACCCTTCGGGTTCGTTAGAAGGATTACACACCCCAAAGACATCATAATAATTGTTTCCTACTCAAATCGAATTTTTAAACTCCTGGCATAGATAACTATGCCGCAAATCATAATAACACAAGTCTGTGCAAAAAAAACATCTAACATAGCTATAAACCACTGTCATGACATTACTTTTATAATTAACTTAGCAACCTATAATTAGATTGATGACCAATAAATCGTTTCGGCTCTTTACATTTTTTCTTTTATTACTATCTAGCGTTTCTGCACAAGAGGATTGTTCCAATGGATTGGATGATGATGGCGATGGATTGATAGACCTTAATGACTTCTTCGACTGTCCGTGCTTGCCGGGAGGCAGTATCGGAACGGCTGCTTCTATTATACCAAACCCTTCGTTTGAGAATTTTGGACTATGTCCTTCCGTGCCCAATCAAATTACAGAAGCTGACGACTGGGATCAAATGACACAAGGAGGACCAGATTATTTCAATTTATGTGACCCATTTTCTGGTGTCGTTCCTACTCCTATCCCAGATGGAAATGGTGTTGCTGGATTTTCTGCTTCCAATGGTTTTCTTGAGTATATCGGTGCTGTACTCGTTACTCCAATGATTGCAGGACAGGATTACCGGCTTGATGTCGATATGGCTGGTTCGCTACTCGATGGTGCTATTCAAAATGTACTAGGGCCACCGCTACCTGCAGGTCTGAATCTCACCTTATATGGTAACGTAGCCACAAATAATTTCCCCATAGCTACCACTCTCGGACTTACTACTCCAGCAGCAAGTAATTGGGAAGTGTTGGGGACAGTAAACTATTTGCCACAGTATGCTTGGAGTACCGAAACAATCTTATTTACCGCTGCTGATAATTATCAAATGATCGCTTTTGGTCCACCAGCTGGACTTCCATTTGACTATATCAATGCAGCCAATCTCCCGTACTTTTTTGTCGACAACATGATTCTTAATCTTGAATCGTCCTTTGGAGAAGCCTTGACTTTATCTGGCGAGCTTTGCCTTGATGATGTCTTGATCACTGCAGACGTGCCTGTTCCTACTACCCAATGGTATTTCAATGGCGAGGCAATACCCGGTGAAACGAATGATGATTTGGATGTATCCGCAACAGGGCTTGGAGAAGGAGATTATTCCTTGGCTATCAACGCTGGCACTCCCGGTTGTGCCTTTGCCTCTATGTCTGTTCCGCCTAGTATTTATCCCGAATTGGATTTCACGATTAGCAATCTTTGTCCACCTGGAGACATTACTTTT
>JAJRRH010000034.1 GCA_024279715.1 Bacteroidota bacterium | reverse complement strand
TTTCTTCCAAGAGCTTAATGTATATCCAAATCCTGCTTCAGATGTAATCAGTGTTGCTTATGACCTTCAAGAGTCTTCAGAAGTAAGGTTTACAATCTATGATGCGTTAGGGAAATTGGTGCAAGAAGGTGTTGAAGTCCAGAATTCAGGAGAGCAGAAACTAACTTTTAATACCCAAGAATACAGCGCAGGACAATATGTCCTTACGCTTATTGTTGACGAAAATATCGTGACCAAGAGATTTGATGTGGTAAAATAATTCAACAAATTAACCAGATAATGGCTGTTTCGATTTTCGGAACAGCCATTTTTTTTATCCATTTGTAGGTGTTTTTTTTTCTGTTTTTAAGAGGTGTTTCGTATATTTGACCTATCAGTAATGGACTGTTTTAGATTCTTACCAATATACTCTACCACTATGAAACAACTCTTTTCAATATTTATTATTTTCTTGTTTTTCCCGATTGATTATTTTTCACAAGGATTGTTTTGTGTGGACGCTGTTGAAATAACAACAGGAGTATACGAAGCTAATGGACCATCAGAAGGTGGTGGCTTCATTAGTGGATGCTTTGGGATTGATCCAGGAAGCGCAAGCTGGTATAAACTTATAAACTTACCGAACGATGCCTTTGTGACCGTAAGCTCTTCCATAGACGCTAACAATCCCGATACGAGACTCTCCATTTTTGATGGAGAATGTGGTAATCTTACTTGTATCGCATCGGATGATGATGGGGGAGAGGGGTTTACTTCTATCGCAAGTTTTGTTGCTGAGAATAATACTGATTATTACCTCCAATGGGATGATAGATGGAATGATTCTGACTTTCAGTTTGAAGTGACCGTGGGTATTTTAGGTGACGATATAGATAATGATGGAATTGATGATTTACTAGACAACTGTGTAGACAGTGCAAATCAAGATCAATCAGATATTGATGAAGATGGTATTGGTGATGTATGCGATGAAGACATGGATGGGGATGGATATAATAATGTCGATGACTGTGCACCAACATCCACTAATATATATCAAGGAGCGCTATGTGATGACGGAAATCCAGAAACATTAGGGGATTCTTATCAAGAAGATTGTTCCTGCTCAGGAACTCTCCCTTTGCCTGGTGATTATTGTTCAACAGCAATTGAAATTGAGCCTGGCTCTTTTGAAGTGCCAAGTATTAATTCAGGGCTCGGAGCATACACAAACTGCGGAGGCGGACAGGCCACTAGAGCAAGATGGTATACGTTTGTTGCTTCTCTTAATGGCACGGTCAATATTGGTTCTTGTCTTGGCGGGACAGATACACGTTTGAGTGTTTTTAGAGGCAGTTGTAACCAATTGATTTGTGTTGACTCAAGTGATGATGAATGTCTTGTTTCATTAGAAGGAAGTGCTTTTGCAAGTTTTGTGGTGTTTAACATGATTCAAGGAGAAACTTATTTTATCGAGTGGGATGATAGATGGAGCAATAATGGTTTTAATTGGTATTTTGAAATTGACGTAGTCCCAGAATGCCCTGAATTATTATCTCCTGCCAATAACGAGACAAATGTGGCACTTAATCCTAGTGGTAATACAATCACCTTGAATTGGAGTAATACTGCAGAAGAAGTTACAGAAAACAATTTGTATATTGGTACATCGCTAGATACAATGGAGAATATCGGAGTAGTTGGAGCGCAAGATACTGAAATAACACTTTATACTATGGCGTATCAAACCACCTATTACTGGTCTGTCGTGCCCGTAAATGATGCTGGTGAGGCAGGTAGTTGTAGTGTCTTTTCTTTTACAACAGGCAGTGAAGACTTCACCGATACGGATGGAGATGGGGTAGTGGATTCTTACGATTGTGACCCCAATGACTCTATTATTTACCAGGGGGCTGCATGTGATGATGGGGATGCAAATACATTTAATGATGTGATATTGAATAATTGCGAGTGCCTTGGCAGTCAACCATTGCCCGGACAGCTTTGCAGTTCCGGAATTAATGTGTCGGAGGGGGAGTACTTTACGGTTGGGCCAATATACCTTGGAGGTGTTAACCAGTCTTGTTTTGAAGGCGCATCAGGATCCATTTGGTATGTTTATACAGCAAGTGACGATGGCGTAGTAGAAGTTAGTTCTGACGGAACGGATGCCGATACTCGACTGTCAGTGTTTAATCAATGTGAAGCTGAATCTTGCTTGGTATCTTCAGATGATATTGCAATTTTAGAAAACCATGCTTCAAGAGTGAATTTTGAAGTAACCTCTGGTGATGTTTTCTATATCCAGTGGGATAATTTTTGGAGTGCACAATCATTTTCTTTTTCGATAATTCTCGATGACAATCCTTCGGATAGTGATGGCGATGGTTTGCTGGATGGTATTGATAATTGTAGTGAGATAGCGAATGCAGATCAAACCGATCTAGACATGGATGGAATTGGAGACGTTTGCGATAATGACATTGATGGTGATTTTATAAATAATGACGACGATTGTGCGCCCAATGATGTAGCAATTTTCCCTGGAGCTAGTTGTGATGATGGTGATACTGCGACCCTCAATGATCAAATTCAAAATGATTGTTCCTGTTCTGGTGTGATTCCTGACCCAAATGTAAGCTGTAGTACTGCGCAAATTATTGGTATTGGCATTCACCAGACCAATGGACCATTAGTAGGTAATGGCGCTTCAAATATATGTTTTGATGGGGCAAGCAATGCCGTTTGGTATCAGTTTAACGCTAATGCAAACGGTGTATTACGGGTATCATCCGCCATGTCTCCCATAGATACTCGCTTGTCGATATATAATTCATGTCCGCCAGTGAATTGTCTTGGATCAAATGATGATGTGAATTTTCCATCACAGCCAGGATCGGAAGTGTTAATTCCTGTACTAGAAGGACAAAGTTACTGGATCGAGTGGGATGATGAGTGGAGTAGTTATGGCTTCCTGTTTGAATTAACATTTGTCTCACCTGACCAAGATGGTGATGGTGTATTAGATGATATGGATAATTGTATCTTACAGTATAACCCAAATCAAGAGGATAATGATGGAGACGGTGTTGGAGATATATGTGATGAGGATATTGACAATGATGGCATTGTGAACGCTAACGATTGTGCTCCTTTCGATAGCGCATTATTTCCAGGAGCGATATGTGATGATGGAAACGTAGCGACGATAAATGATGTGATTAATGTGAATTGTACGTGCCAAGGAATTGTACCTCCCACTAATATCTCTTGTGCAACAGCAACCGAGGTTGGAGAAGGATACTTTTATGATGCAGGGCCATTGATGGGTAATGGTGCTTCAAATATTTGTGCAACAGCATCTGAAAATGCCAATTGGTATCTCTACACGCCAAGCCAAGATGGTATTGCTGTGGTCTATTCATGTATTGACAGCAAGGATACTCGATTGTCTGTTTTTACTGGGGATTGCAGTAGTCTAGATTGTATAGCTATGAGTGATGACGATTGTGGTTTTCAGACTACCTTCGCTAGTATAGCTGGTTTTGCAGTTTCCCTTGGAGAGTCTTATTACCTTGAGTGGGATGACCGATGGAGTCAAGAGGGTTTTAATTTTGCCATCGTCATCAACCCTGAGACCAACGATACGGATGGAGACGGTATAACGGATCAATTTGATAATTGCTTTGAGACACCAAATCCAAGTCAAGAGGATTTTGATGGGGATTTTCTTGGAGATGTTTGTGATGATGACATTGACAATGATGGCGTGATAAATGATCAAGATTGTGACCCATTTAACCCAAATCTGTATGTTGGGAACAGCTGCAGTGATGGTGATCCGAACACGCAATTAGATGTGATACAAGAGGATTGCACTTGTGAAGGTATAGCCCCAGACATTGATGAAGATGAAGACGGAATATTCGATGTGATAGATAACTGTACTGATTTTTACAATCCAGATCAAAATGACCTGGATGGAGATGGGTTAGGTGATGGATGCGACATGGATATTGATGGAGACTTGGTGCTGAACTCGGTAGATTGTGATCCATTAAATTCAACATTGAATGGTACTATCGGAGCAGCATGCGACGACGGGAATGTAGCAACTATTTTTGATCAAATTCAAGACAATTGCGAATGTATAGGAGTTACCCCATCGCCTAATGACAATTGTGCAGAAGCACTTACAATAGGTTTGGGTGAATACTTTTGCGCCGGACCTGTTGCCGGTGCGGGCGCATCTAATATGTGCGGATCCTTTGCCAATAATGCGGTGTGGTATGAGTTTACAGCACCATCAGAAGGATTACTTGTTATTTCTTCAGGGGCTAGTTTCTTTAGTAATCAAGAAGCCAATACTAATTTGGCGGTATACGATGATTGTTTAGGTGTATGCCTGGGCTCCAATGATAATGTCAATGATAATGATCTTGGTTCAGAATTGTATTTCATGGTTGAAGCAGGACAAACCCTGCTGATAGAATGGGATGACCTATGGGATGATAGCGGTTTTTCATTCGTAGTCGATTTCGTAGATGGAATATCAGAGTTGCATGATGGTTTCTCAGACCTTCTACTATATCCAAATCCTGCTAAAGAAATTCTTAATGTTCAATTTGAATCTTTAAAAAGAAGTGCTATGAATCTTGAAGTGGTGGATGCCATGGGACGATTAGTTTATTCTAAAAAGGTAACCGTAAATTATGGTAGTAATTCATACAGTCTTCCAATTTCCAATTTGGATAGTGGGTTGTACTTCTTAAGACTTAGTTCGGAAGGGGAAATTGTTGGCAAACAATTCGTCGTGATGCACTAAGATTACTCGTTTGACTAAAAAACGTGGTGATCCAATTTATATTCGTTGTTTCATAATACCATCATGTAAGATATCTTTGTGGTGCGTTTTAAATCTTGATTATAAAATGTAATCTGGGTTTAAAACGGTTTGGACATCAATAAAAAATAGCAGTTATGAATCACCCGCAATTTAGAGAAGTAATACAATGGGAAGACCCAAATTCAAATTATTTGTTTGAAAAATTCGACCATATAGATGGGGAAATAAAGAATGCTTCAAAACTTATTATTCATCCAGGACAAGGATGTGTTATTACTCTTGAAGGTAAGATAGAAGCTGTACATACTGAGCCTGGAATGTATGATCTTCGTTCAGGAAATGTGCCCTTTCTTACTACCTTAAAAAAACTTGTCACTCTCCGTCAAGAGAGTGAATCTAAAGTTGGCATATGGTTTTTCAGAACAGGAGATATTATGAATCTTCGATGGGGGACTAAAGTTCCAATTTCTTACTCTGACCCAGTATACACCTTTCCAATTCTGCTTTCTGCCTTTGGTAATTTTAGCGTTAAAATTGTAGCGCCTAAACAGTTTTTTGAAAAGGTAATAGCAGGAGAGGAGTGTTACACAACTTCTGAGTTGAAGACATTATTCCTTTCTCGAATCATACAACCTATCACCAACTATTTGGCGAATGCCAAATTCTCTTATGTGGACATTGACAGCAACCTGAATTTAATAGCTGCTGAGAGTTTATCAAAAACTAAAGTGCTATTTGAGGATTTAGGATTCGAAATTATTGACTTTAGAATGGAAGGTACTCAGTTCGATAAAACCACCTTAGAGCGTATCGATGGTATTTCTGATGTGCAAGCAAATATGGTCGCAGCAAAACTTACTGGAATCGACTATGCAGAAATGGAAAGAATAAAAGCAATGCGAGATGCTGCAAAAAATGAAGGGGCAGCTGGTGCTGCTGTAAGTATGTTTGCAGGGGTTAGCCTTGGGCAGTCAATTAATAATCCTAGCGAAACGAAAGCATCATCCCTAGAGAAATCTCCCCTGGAAAAATTGAAAGAACTCAAACAGATGAGGGAGCTTGAATTGATAACAGAGTCAGAATACAACGAAAAGAAAACAGAAATAATAAGTGCTATGTAGGCATTTGTCAATCTGTAAAATCAATACATATTGTAAGATCAATAGTAACATCAATAAAGAATGTCGATTAATCTACAACGATAGAGTAGGTGTTCTTTCGCCCTTGGTTACTTACAACGATAGTATATGAACCTGTCGCTAATTCTGAAACATTAATCGTCTCACGATGACTTCCAGTTGGAACTGTACCCAGTGTTTTTTCAATAACCTTTTGACCAAGTGAATTTAATACTTCAATACTCAAGTCAAGATCCTCAGTAAGGTTAAGGGATAGGGTTACAAAATCAGTCGAAGGATTTGGAAATATTTCTATGCCACTTACTTGGTTGATTTCATTTATGCCAACGGTTATTCCTACCTCTACTAGATCGGAGTAACATATCATTTCATTTTTTTGAATTTGCCAATCGTAGAAAAAGTAATAGTATTGTCCTCCCCAGGTAGAAGTGTGTAGTTCGCCAACATCCCCAATTGCATAAGGGTATGAAACACCAGAGTTATTTCTAAATAAATTGTTCTCTTCGCATAATAATTGAAAGTTTTCACCCACAGGAATTACCCAGTTTAACTCTATTGTATCTACACCATCCATATTACCAGTAAAGGTTTCCAATACGTTTTCATTTTCATCCACAAGGGTAATTGTTCTTTCGCCAGGAGTAAGCGCATTGACTCTTACCGATAGTAAGGTAAACTCTTCCCATACATTAAAAGTACTGCCACCTCCTGTGCTCGGTAGTCCACCTCCTCCAGCGAAATCAGGTTTACCACCTTCTTGAAGAGCACCGCCAAAAGATTGGCTGCTCTGCATATAGATGGACTGGCTATCCATAATGTTGAGATTAATACTGTTGCCAGTTCCTAGTACGTCTGTTCCTTCTGCATCACCATACCAAATAATATCCTCGCCTTCGGCTTCAATAAGTAGGTCCCCTGAAATGGCAATCGTTGTATTGCTTGTAACGACAGGGTTAGGGACACTTAGAAATTCCAAATCCAATTCTTCGGAAGTGAGAGAT
>JAJRRH010000033.1 GCA_024279715.1 Bacteroidota bacterium | reverse complement strand
GATCGTCCGCTATGGTGGTTATTGATATTATTGATACCCGGTGTCAATGTCGTGATGATTGCCATAATGCACGTACAACTTGCTTGGTCTTTCGGTTTTTGGGATACCAAGAGCACATTGATGGCGATATTCGTACCTTTCATATTTTTTCCTATGATAGTCTACAAGGACAATGTGAAATACACAGGAAATATAGATTGGGAAAAAGAGAAAAAAGGATTTGCACACGAATGGGGTGATGCAATTCTATTTGCTTTAATAGCTGCATTTATCATTCGCACATTCACTTTTGAAGCTTTTACTATCCCTACTCCATCGATGGAAGAATCTATGCTTGTGGGTGATTATCTTTTTGTGAATAAGATGAAATATGGCGCAAGAGTACCGATGACGCCTTTGGCTTTTCCTCTGGCACATCACACGATGCCATTTATCAATACAAAGGCATATCTCGAATGGGTCAAACTTGACTATATGCGCTTGCCTGGATGGTCTGATGTGCAGCGTGGCGATGCGGTAGTCTTTAATTTTCCAGAAGGAGATACCGTCATGGTCAGAAACCAAGGCCCTTCTTTTTATGACACTAGAAGGCAAATAGCCTTTTTCAATTCTGCTGTAGGAAACGAAGAAAAGTATATCCAAAATGAAAAAAAATATCTAAACAAAGCCACAGAGTATTTAAAGAACAAATACGGTGGACTAGATATCCGACCGACTGACAAAAAAGAGAATTATGTAAAACGGTGTGTTGGTATAGCCGGTGACAAATTAGAGATAATCAATCAAGAGTTATTCATCAATGGTGAATTACAAGATCAATATATCAACATCCAACATGTCTATTTGGTCGAATTTGAAAACGATCTTTCAGAGAAACTCATTCAATCTCTGAAGGTGGATTTCGGCATTGATTACAAAGATATGCGAACAGGCGGGTCATCGACTTTGAAAGAATTTTTTCTCACTTCAAAGCAAGTGAATGACCTCAAAAAACAAAGCTGGGTAAAAAACGTAACTGCTAATATTGCTCAAAAATCCGACCAGAAGAATCAAGCTTGGCGAGTTTTCCCAAACTGTCAAGGAAACGACTGGACGATTGACAATTTTGGCCCCATATATATTCCAAAAAAAGGAGATACTATTGAGCTTACCAAGGACAACTACAACTTGTATCGAAGAGCTATCACTGCCTACGAAGGTAACACACTCCGAAGAGAAGGTGCCACAGTCTATCTAAATGGAGAAAAAGTCACCAGCTATACGTTCAATATGGACTACTATTGGATGATGGGTGACAATAGACATAATTCGTTGGATTCTCGGTTTTGGGGATTTGTACCTGAGAATCATATTGTAGGTAAAGCTTCCTTTATCTGGTTCTCTAGAGATGGTGAATTGGGTATGTTTAAGAAAGGTGGCATCCGTTGGGATAGAGTGTTTACTAAGGTGAAGTAATATTTTTTTGATTGAGAAAGAATACATATTGCCTTTACCGTATTTTGGCAATGTGTTTTTCTATGCCATGTTGTTTCAAAAAAAATGCATCATCGATGTGCATGAAAATTACGTGAAACAAACCTACCGCAATCGAATGGAAGTATTGACAGACAAAGGCGTCTTGAAACTTTCTATTCCAGTACGAAAAGGCAATGAAGAAGCTGCCTCTATCCGGGATATGCAAATCAACTTACAAGACCGATGGCATGTTATCCACCAACGAACATTGGATACAGCATACAATTCATCTCCATTTTATGAATTCTATAAAGATGATCTTGACAAGCTTTGGCGCACCCCTTCTGAGTCATTGATGGCTTTCAATATAAGATGTCATAATACTATCAGTGATATTATGGAATGGGACTTGCCCTTGAATATTTCCGAACAGTATGTTGAGTCCAATGAAAATGATTTACGTCCAATATTTAATAAGGCGGGTAATATTTTCATTGCCCAAGAATATCATCAAGTATTTATGGAGAAATGTGGGTTTGCCTCTAATCTTAGTATCTTGGACTTGATATTCAACCTTGGGCCTGAGGCGGGGATCTATTTGAGAAACTTGTCGCTAAATGACTATATTCAATGATAACTTATTGGTAGTGATTTTTTGGGACTCCTATTTTGAAGATATTTTATTTAATAATTCAATCTATTCTTCTCTAGTATAACACTGGATACTGTAGCTTTACAAAAAAAAATATGGGATTAAATATCACTTTTTTCAGAACATTCTTATTATTATCATTTCTAACAACCAGCTTTTCAAGCTATGCGCAGCATACTTTTTCGATTGTTGCCGTTGATCCTGACACGGGAGAAATTGGCAGTGCAGGAGCAACTTGTATTGACGCTGAAGATGGCGCCATAGTTATTAGTGACATTGTGTTGGGCATGGGTGCTATACACACACAATCCTATTGGAATCCCTCCAACCAAGCCAATGCACGCACTCGTATGGAGGCAGGTGACTCACCCCAAGAAATCATTGATTGGCTTGTTGCCAATGATGTGGGTAGCAACGCTACTATCAGACAATACAACATAGTAGATTTAAATTCTGGCACACCCAGAAGTGCTGCTTTTACGGGAGCAAACTGTTTTGAAGAATTCATTCATATTACTGGTCCTAATTATGCTATTGCTGGTAATATTCTACTGACCGAAGACGTCGTCGTAGATATGGAGACAGCCTTTTTAGCAACTTCAGGAACGCTAGCAGACAAATTAATGGCAGCTTTACAAGGCGCCAAGCGACCAGGCGCTGACAGCAGATGCCTAGATGACGGCGTGAGCTCTGCTTCAGCTTTTATCAGAGTAGCTCAGCCTAGTGACACCAATAGCGATTATGGGAATTTATCCTTAGACATTAATGTTTGGATTACCTCCAATATATTCGAACCTATTGATGCGCTACAAGACGCATATGATTTAACACTAGGAATAGAGGAAGATGTTATTGAAAATGACATAGTGGTTTTTCCAAATCCGACATTAGGTCAAACGGTAATTAAAAGTACTTCCATAATGTTTGAGGCTATGGAAATAACGGATATAACAGGCAAAATCATATCCTCTGAAAGCTTCCACAATCACCCAATGAACAATATCTACCTTGATACAAGTGACTATGTAAAGGGGATTTATTTTATAACTCTCTATAGTGAGAATAACAGATCCACAACTAAGAAACTAATAGTTATTTAGTGATTTAACAACTTAAATTCGAGGCAAATTATTTTACAAAAAATGGTTCGGCATTCTGTTCCTTTGTTCAAGGGCTGGATTGCCGAACCATTCAACTCTATATTCTATTTCTTTTTATTCCACTTCCTTTTCAAACGAAGCAACAGCGTTATTAAAACATATAATACACCCATTACTACTAGTACCACTGGAATATACCAACCACCAAGCACTTCATGGGCATTTTCACTACTGTTGACCCCGAACACAAACGAATTCTCACCAACAAATAACCCGACCTCATCGGGATGCAATATCTTCTGCACTATCGTCCATACGAAGGCAAATAAGCTGATATACAAAATAAAGAAGATGATATAAGAAACACTACTAGCCATGTTCAGTATCAATGCCTTTAATATATGCACAGGGTTAAAAGATTTGGTCGCTTGTCCTAGTTTATAATCCGCAATAATTGGCTTAATAAATACATCCGGCTCACCTAGACCATTCAAAATCTTTGATAGTTTTTCTTCTTCGGTAATATCATTTGAATTTTGAAGGCTTTCAAAAATATGGCTATTGTACTCCATCATCACATCCTTCTGATCTTCTTTTGGCAAAACACTAGATAACCTTTCAAGTCGTTTCATAAATCCATCATACCTCTTTTGGGCGGAACTATTCTTAAATTCAATTCTTTTCATCTTATCCTTAATTTTGTATTTTTTTTATTCCTTTTTCTATTTTACCCCAATAGCTTCTCATTTCCATGAGCGTCTCCATACCATCATCCGTTAAAGTATAGTACTTTCTAGGAATACCAGTCTCCTGCTCTACCCATTTAGAGGATACCATACCTTCCTTT
>JAJRRH010000032.1 GCA_024279715.1 Bacteroidota bacterium | reverse complement strand
TGCCATACGCAACGCCCTTCGGTATTTTCCAAAACAATGGCATGAAGAACTTGCTCAAGAATTCATTCAAGAACTCAATGACTTCGGTCGTATCTACATGTATCGTTTCAGACCAGATTATGACTTCTACGCTCGTCCTATAGAGGAATATCCGCATCAATCCTTGCAGGCAGCTTCCATCATGCACATGATACAGAATAACCTCAATCCTGAGGTAGCACAACACCCTATGGAGCTTATCACCTACGGCGGTAATGGTGCCGTATTTCAAAACTGGGCGCAATACCTGCTCACCATGCATTATCTCGCCACCATGACCGATGAGCAGACCTTGCACATGTACTCCGGCCATCCCATGGGACTATTCCCGTCTTCCTCAGAGTCGCCAAGAGTCGTCATCACCAATGGCATGATGATTCCAAACTACTCCAAGCCCGATGACTGGGAAAAATACAATGCCCTAGGGGTCACCCAGTACGGACAGATGACCGCTGGCTCATACATGTATATAGGCTCGCAAGGCATAGTTCATGGCACCACCATTACCGTCATGAACGCCTTCAGAATGATATTAAATAAAAACGAATCCTCCGCCGGAAAAATATTCCTCACCTCTGGACTAGGAGGCATGAGTGGCGCACAACCCAAAGCAGGAAACATAGCCGGATGCATTACCGTATGTGCCGAAGTCAACGAAAAAGCAGCCAGAAAAAGACACGCACAAGGCTGGGTCGATGTCTTGACAGAAACCATCGAAGAGCTAACCACAAGAGTACGTCAAGCCATCGCCAACGAAGAGGTGATCTCCATCGCATACATAGGCAACATCGTCGAAGTATGGGAGCAATTTGATAAAGAAGAAATCTACATACATGTAGGTTCAGACCAGACCTCATTACACATTCCTTGGACAGGAGGGTATTACCCAGTAGGTATATCCTACGAAGAGTCCAATCGTTTAATCCGTGAAGAACCAGAGGTGTTCAAACAGAAAGTCCAAGAATCACTCAGACGACAATCTGCTGCTATCAACAAACATACCGCCAAAGGCACCTACTTCTTTGACTATGGCAATGCCTTTTTACTAGAAGCTTCAAGAGCAGGAGCAGAGGTCATGGCGGATAATAATATCGATTTCAGATATCCATCCTACGTACAAGATATTCTTGGGCCTATGTGCTTCGACTACGGATTCGGGCCATTTCGTTGGGTGTGTACCTCCGCCAAACCTGCTGACCTCGATAGGACAGATCAAATCGCTGGGGATGTGCTTCAAGAAATAATGGAAAACTCACCAGAAGAAATTCAATTGCAAATGCAAGACAATATCACATGGATACGGGATGCCAAAAAAAATAAACTTGTCGTAGGTTCTCAAGCACGTATACTCTATGCCGATGCAGAAGGTAGAGTGAAAATTGCTACTGCATTTAATAACGCCATTGCCGAAGGTAAAATAGGTCCTGTCGTATTGGGCAGAGACCATCATGATGTAAGCGGAACAGATTCTCCCTATCGTGAGACCTCCAATATCTACGATGGCAGCCAATTTACAGCCGATATGGCCATCCATAATGTCATCGGGGATAGCTTCCGGGGTGCTACTTGGGTGTCTATACACAATGGCGGTGGTGTGGGATGGGGAGAAGTAATCAACGGCGGTTTCGGACTGCTGTTGGATGGATCACCCGAAGCCGAAATTCGCCTCAAGAAGATGCTCTTCTATGATGTCAATAATGGGATAGCACGCAGAAGTTGGGCACGAAACAAAGAAGCCCTCTTTGCAGCTAAAAGAGAAATGGAGCGTACTCCACAATTAAAAGTCACATTGCCACACCTTGTCGATGATGAACTGTTGGAAGGGTTGGTCTGATCTTGCTATATCAACTTGCTTATGATGGAGAAGGGCGTAGAATTATCTGCGTCTAATCAATCTATAGAAGCTTCAAGTTTTTAACCATTTTTTTCAAGCAAAAAAGAAGGGACATTGTTTGAATACTTCGACAAGCTCAGCAGAACTGCGTGATGGGTCGAGGGAAGCAAAGCGTGAAACCCCGATTTAGAAACCAAAAAACATACGGTGGGTTGAAAATACCTCATGTGATGGTGTTACCCGTTCGCTGAAAAATTGATGAATTTTTCGGGATAATCTCCCATAAATAATGAGGAGAGTATCTCCAAATGAGAGGGAGAGAACTTAGTAATAAGTTCTCTTATCATTATTCTGGCATTAAGATAATTATTAGATATTTGTAAAAATTAGCAAGTCTCTGCATGAAGAAAATGACAGACCATATTTTATCTATTGTAATATCCGTCTATAACGAAGAAGAGAATTTAAGAGATTTCCTTTCTGAATTGTTGGATAAAACCCAGGGTATAAGTCTAGAGATAATTTTTGTCAATGATGGCAGCTACGATGATAGTGCTAAGGTATTGCTTGAATTGAAGAAGGAGAATCCCACGATAAAAATCATTCAGCTTAGTCGAAATTTCGGACATGAATCAGCGATGTTAGCAGGTATTGATTATGCCAAAGGTGACTTCGTGGCTTGTATGGACGCAGACTTACAGCATTCTCCGGATATCATTCCTGAGATGTTGCAAAAAGCAATCTCCGGCAGCGATATTATTTTAGCCAAAAGAAAACATCGTGACGATGGTGGGTTTATCAAAACTATCATGTCCAAATTATTCTATAAATTGATCAATAGATTGTCTCCTGTACGATTTGAGCCAGATGCTAGTGACTTCTTTTTGATATCTAAAAGAATACAGCGTATCCTAATCAATGAATTTCGTGAACGCAATCGATTCTTACGTGGATTCATCCAAAGTATAGGCTTTGAGAAAAGTACTGTCGATTACGTGGCGTCAAAGAGAATGGCAGGGGAGAGTAGTTATAGTTTCTATGGACTGATGAAACTCTCCGTCAATGCCATTGTTTCATTTTCCAAAAAACCACTTTACATCGGCTTGTATCTGGGTGTTATTTTCGCGTTTTTTTCAATGATAGTGGTAGTCTATTCTATCGTAATGAAGTTTCTAGGGTCCACACCAGCAGGTTATACGACCATTGTAGTGATTACAAGCCTTTTCTTCTCTATCCAGTTTTTTATTATCGGAATTATTGGACTGTACATCGGATTTCTGTTCGAAGAACAAAAAAATAGACCCATCTATCTAATCGATAAGATACTGGACTAGTTTACATCTATTGCGAAGTTGTTGTGTAGTAGCTTCTTCGTGCCATTTTCTTGAGGCAATAATCTATAGATATCCAAGCTCGCTTCTTTGAGTATAATATTATCAAGATAGATTTTTTCAACACCGTTGTCTCGTCCTGGTATGTATATCTTGTATGACGTTTTATTATTTGGAGGCGTAAATTTGAATTGGATAAGAGACCAGTCTCCATCAATTTTTTCTGAAAACCTGCCATCCGTAGAATACTTCCAGTTCCCCTTGCCCGCGACAACGTCATATTCTGCCCATATTATCTGAAATGAAGCACGACCGTAGCCCTTGTTGTATGTCCATAAGCTTAATTCATATTCCTTACCAGCTTCCAACTCTCCTTCTGGAATTTCAAAAAATGATGTGGAGGCTTTTTTATCCAAAACTTTAGCGCCACCTATATAGCTTATATCCTTTTGTTCTGTGTCGTAATCCTCGACACGAAAATATTTGCTCGTGTCACTGACTACATATCCATTCTTGAGGTGTCGTAGGTTGTTAAGTGAAGAGAATGTTGCCAAAAGTGTTTCACGATGTTTGTGATATTCAAATAGCCTCGCAAACGGTAGAGAATATAAAGAAAAACTATTGCCAGTATGAATCAGTTTTGCTTCCGAAACTAGGAATGATTCCTCTTCTGACATCTCACCACTTGATGCCATAACAAGAAAATCTTTTCGACTTTTGATATCCTCAGCTATAGTTTTTTCAAAGTACTTAGGCAGGAGTATGCTTAAGGCTTTTTTTGATTCATCCACCGAAGTTCTTGACCCTAGGCTACCCAATATGGGCATGCCAAGATGATAAGAGAGTAGCATGCTGTTTTTTACTGATTGGGAGCTTCCTTCCACCGCAAAATCTTCTGACCCGACATGATAGAAGGGTAGGGGGAGTATCGCTTGAAAATCTTTTGCTGTGACATTTGCTATTGCACTCGAGTATTCTTTCCCTATCTCTAGATTGAATTCATTATTCACCTTCAATCGTGATATATTTAATCCTTTTTGATGGTAATATGCCTCTCCGCAAAATATTAATAGCAGTAGCACGGGGAGTATTTTAACGAATTTTTTGCCCTTAGAATTTGAGTAAATCTCAAAAAGAGTCACCACAGTTACAATATTTATCACATAGTAGAAAAACCAAGAGAAACGCCCTAAGCCTCTAAATTGCCTCAGAGAGGGCAGCAGGTCTAATAGCTTCGGAAAAGGATACACATGCGGGATGCCAAAAGAGAATAGCAAAAGAAAGAACGAGGCAAGGACAAGGATACGCACCTCTTTTGAAATATAGAATTTACGTTTGAAGGCATACCAAAATACGGAAAGAAGCACAATGATGTTTGACGCAAAACCAATATATGCAATACCCTCAAAAGGCTGGTCATGAAAACTAATGAAACTTTTGTAAAATGATTTTGAAGGTTCAAAAGAAGCCACAAATATTGTCTTGAGATACGAGTGGTAGTATGTCAGACCAGAAGGATTGTTGGATCTATTGACATGGTGGTCGAGTAAAAAAGTGACAATCAGAAATATTGATATGGGGAGAACACCCCTTACTATAAAATCTCCGATTAGTTTTTTCCAAGGATAATATTTGTAGGCTATCCATTGAATGAAACCTACTAATCCCACAAAGGCAAACAATGATAATCCAATATATGGATGAAGAAAAAACGAAAATAAAATTATAAATAGAATAATGATATTGTTTGTTTTACGTCTGTTTGCTTGAAGTAGTAAATAGATAATTAAAGGGTACATAAACATATAAGACAAACTGTAATGTCCGAACAAACGCATAAACTGTGGTGACATCAATACAATTAGCCAAGCCCCAAGAATAGAGAACAAAAAATTGACTTTCAGAAGAGCGAATATTTTATAAAATAGAAAAATGGAAAACACAAAAGAAAGTAAAATCAAATAGTGCATGATGCCCACATCATAGTTTACGATGTTTGGAAAAACTTTTGAAACCATCTTGATAAGAATAGAGATGGGTGGCTGTGAGTCTAAGTAGGTGACTATTTCTCCATAGGGATAATTCATGCCATCAAAATCCGTCCAGCTCGTACTGTTGTGGATGTAATACTTGTAGGTATAATAGTTTTTAATACCATCTCCCTCCGAATCTAGTAGGATAGTATTTGGATTAAATATAAGTTGGTGATACAAGAAGAATATTGGAGCAATCGCTAAAAACCAAACGAAAATGTTCTTTAGAAGTGGGTTGGATAGGTTTGCGATTAAAGATTGCCTGCTATTCATCAATGTGTTTTGTTATGGCAAAAATAACATTAATCTTTATGCTTGTCCGCAAAGATGCAGGAACATCACAAAAAAAGTAATAATGGAAACGGCTACCTTTCTCAGAGTAAACTTACATTTACAGTAGTTTTGCGCATTAACTTAAAAAACTAATCCCTGCAAGCAACAAAACAAGCCAACAAACAAAGCCCCTATTCCACAACAATGCGGTAGGCGGAGCTCAAGCGTCAGCTCGAAATCCGGTAGTGACATTATTAAGGGACAATATCAATAAGAAACCAAATCACCAACGCATAGGGCAGAGTCACGACGAGTAAGACAAAAGTAAACGAAAGATTTGGTGACGGTTGGCACTTTTTTCGTTCTTTTTTTTGATAAAAAAAGGACAATAAAAAAAATGGATAATCCGCAAAACGACAGGAGAAATTAATTATTCTGAAATGTC
>JAJRRH010000031.1 GCA_024279715.1 Bacteroidota bacterium | reverse complement strand
CTTGAATATAGATACTTTCGATTGTACTAACCTAGGAACAAATAATGTAGAACTTACGGCAACGGATGCAGCATTGAATACCGATATGTGTGTGGCTGTAGTGACGGTAATAGACAATCAAAATCCAACCGTAACCTGTATCGCCACAACATTAGACGTTGCACTAGATAACAATGGGCAAGCAACAATAGCTACCACAGACGTAGTGACGACCTCAAGTGACAACTGTTCCGTAGCATTGACTATGAACAATGACACCTTCACTTGTGCCGATCTTGGAGCCAATACAGTGACGATTACTGCAACCGATCCAAGTAGTAATTTCACTAGCTGTGATGCTCAGATTAATGTGATTGACAATATTGACCCAACAGCCCTATGTCAAGACATAGCCGTTGGATTGGATGCCATAACAGGAACAGCTTCTATTGTAGCAACGGATGTAGATGGAGGAAGCACCGATAATTGTACTACAGTGACCTTGTCCGCAACACCATTGAATTTTAACACCACAAATCTAGGTGCCAATAACGTGACCTTAACGGTAATGGATGGGTCAAACAATACATCGAACTGTGTTGCGGTAGTAACGATAACAGACGGAACAGCGCCAACGGCTATATGTCAAGATGTCGATGCAATATTGGATAATACAGGGAATGTAATTGTTCTAGCAGCGGATGTGAACAATGGTTCTACGGATAATGGCTCAATAGCCAACATGACTTTAGCACCAAATGCTTTTGATTGTACCAATGTAGGACCAAACAACGTCATATTAACCGTAACGGATGACGGAGGAAATCCAGCCACTTGTCCGGCTATAGTAACGGTAATAGACAATATAAGTCCAACCGTAACCTGTATCGCCACAACATTAGACGTAGCACTAGATAACAATGGGCAAGCAACAATAGCTACCACAGATGTAGTGACGACCTCAAGTGACAACTGTTCCGTAGCATTGACGATGAACAATGACACCTTCACTTGTTCCGATCTAGGTGCCAATACAGTGACGATTACTGCAACCGATCCAAGTAGTAATTTCACTAGCTGTGATGCTCAGATTAATGTGATTGACAATATTGACCCAACAGCCCTATGTCAGGACATAGCCGTTGGATTGGATGCCATAACAGGAACAGCTTCTATTGTAGCAACGGATGTAGATGGAGGAAGCACCGATAATTGTACTGCCGTTACATTGTCTGCAACCCCATTGAATTTCACTTCAGCAAATATGGGAGTGAACAACGTAACCTTGACCGTAACGGATGGGTCAAATAATGCGGTAACTTGCATCGCTGTAGTAACTATAACAGACGGAACAGCGCCAACTCCATTATGTCAAGATATAACTGTTTACCTCGATAATACCGTAGGAGCAGGTCAAGTAACCATTACGGGGCCGGATATTGATGGAGGAAGTACGGATAATGGGGCTATAGTTTCATGGAGCGCTAATCCAGACCGTTTTTATTGCGGTGATATTGGGGGTAATAATGTGACATTGACGGTGACAGATGATGGAGGGAACCTAGCTACGTGTATGGCGACAGTGACAGTTTTAGACACCTTGCCTCCTGTGGCAGTTTGCTCAGATATTGAAATTTTCTTAGACAATAACGGAGAAGTCGTTTTGACGCCAACAGAAGTGGGCGCAGGTTCTTCGGATAATTGCTCTATTGATGATATGATATTGAATAACACCAACTTTGATGTAGGTGATATTGGTAATAACCTTGTGACACTGACCGTAACAGATGGGTCTGGAAATGTAGATCATTGTGATGCATTTATCACCGTGACGGATAGTATTTCACCTACACTTAATTGTCAAGATGTAATCTTGCCATTGGATGTTAATGGAGAGGCTACTATGAACGTTGAATTGGCAAACAATGGTGGATTTGATAATCATGTATTCCTATTGACAACAAATGATGTGAATTATACATGTGCAGATATTGGTGATGTCTCTTATGCGTTGGAAGCAATGGATCCAAGTGGAAATTCTTCTACATGTGATGTGGTTGTTTCTGTAGTAGATAATATGACGCCAAACGCCTTGTGCCAAGATATCGTGGTTTTAGTGGATGCGCTTAATGATACTGTTGTGTTACCAGAGGCTATTAATAATGGGAGTACAGATAACTGTGCCGTGACATCATTAACGTTGAGTCAGAGTGTTTTTAATATTTCGGATCTTGGTGAGAATACAGTGGAACTATCTGTATTTGACGGTTCTTCAAATGTAGGTGCTTGCACCTCAATAGTGACGGTGTATTCTTCAGAACTGCCAAATGCTATTTGTCAAGATATAACAGTATATCTTAATGATAATGGAACTGCTTTGATAGTACCTTCTGACATTAACAATGGTAGTAATGACTTGAATGGAAGTGTTGTCTTAGGTTTAGATGTTGATTCCTTCGATTGTTCAATGGTCGGTGAAAACACGGTTACACTTACAGTTTCTAATGTTGTTCCAGTATTCTCAACTTGTCAGTCAATAGTGACAGTTTTAGATGAGAATGGCCCTGTAATTACTTGTCCTGAGGATATTACCTTGGACAATGATGAAGGTCAATGTGGAGCGATTGTGGAATACGAAGCAGCGACAGCAATTGATAATTGTAGTTCGGCAACAGTTGCTTTGTTAAGTGGTCAGCTTTCTGGGGAGTTCTTCAACGTGGGAACGACAAGTATTGAATATAGCGCTGTAGATGATAATGGAAATGAAAATAGATGTATTATTCAAATTACTGTTGAAGATACGGAGCTTCCGACGATAAGCTGTCCTGAGGATGTGGTCTCTTTAGTGGAACTAGTGAATTATGATGCGCCAGTGTATGACGACAATTGTTCTGCAGAGATGATTCTAATAGGAGGAGTGTCCTCAGGCTCGGATTTCCCTCACGGTATTACGAATGTTGTTTATGTGGCAACGGATCCTGCGGGTAATTCAGCAGAATGCTCTTTCATTGTTCAAGTCAATGGAGAGTTATTTGCCGAAGACGATAGTTTGACTACATATCAAAATGATCCAACAGTAATTATTCTCCCGCTTGTAAATGACTATGATAGTGACGGAGATACGTTTAATATTATATCGGCGGAGCCAATCTATGGTACGCTGACAATATCAGAAGGAGTAGAGATAGATTATACACCGCCTACGGATTGGTGTGGAGTAGATACCATTGTATATGTAATCGAAGATGACTATGGTCAGCAAGATGAAGCGATGATTTTTGTAAATGTCTCTTGTGATTTCGACTTGATTATATCTGAGGGAATATCTCCTAATGGAGATGGTATTAATGATACATTTGAAATTATTGGTATTGAGAGATATCCAGAAGCTGAGCTCAATATTTTCAATCGTTGGAGTCACCAAGTTTATCACTCTATAGGGTATGACAACCTATGGGACGGAACGAGTACTAGCCCTCTGAATTTGATAAATGAAGAGTTACCTCAAGGAACATACTTCTATAATTTGAAGTTGGATGATGAGCAGCCTATTATCAGAGGGTATTTCTATATCAGTAGAGAGAGGTAGTAGGGTTGATCAATATTTTTTTCAAGTTTTATATAGAGGTTTTATTGCCCAGATATTGATCGCAGTTCTGATGAAATATCTTGTACTTTTGCTTTCCGAATGTACTTAATTCGGTTATAGATGTATAAAATCATTTCTACTTACCATGAGAGATAAAATTACTGTAATTATTCCAGTAAAGAACGGAGAACAATTTTTATCAAATTGCATAGAATCGTTTTTTAAGCAAAATATACCTGATGTGGATAAAGAGTTGATTTTGGTGGACGATGGGTCAACGGATAATTCTTATAACATGCTTAAAAAACATGAGGGAGTAGGAGTGGTGGTCTTGAGGAATAATGGGACTGGAATTATTGACGCTCTTTCTACAGGTTTGAATAAAGCTACAGGTAATTATATTTCAAGGATGGATATAGATGACATCATGCCAGAGGATAAACTATTGAGATTGTATCAGGTTTTAAAAACAAAGCATGTTAATGTTGCGACAGGTAAAGTAAAGTATTTCCATTATCAGAAAAAAGAAATAGGAGAGGGTTATTTGAAGTATCAAAATTGGTTGAATGGTCTAGTGGAGAATCAAAATTTCTATAAAGATATCTATAAAGAATGTGTTGTTGCATCTCCAAATTGGATGATGAGCAAGTCAGATTTGAAGAATGTTGGAGGGTTTGAAGGCGATTATCCTGAGGACTACAACCTTGTATTCAAATGGTATAATGCGGGATATAAAGTGCATGGTATTGATGAGGTAACACATCATTGGTATGATCATTCTAGTCGAGCTTCAAGAAATGATGTGAATTATAAAGAGAATAGCTTCTTTGAATTAAAGTTAAAATGGTTCTTAAGTGTTGATTTTGATTCTTCCCGAAAAATTTTGGTTTACGGAGCGGGAAACAAAGGCAAAGTTCTTGCTAAAAAACTTATAGATAGGGGGCATGAAATTCGGTGGTGTTCTAATAATCCTAAAAAGGTTGGTAAAAATATTTATGGAGTTATACTAATTTCGGATAGGGATAGTATACAGGAAATGAATTGTCAGATTATTGTTGCAATAGCTGTTGAGTCAGAGAAAAAAGTAATACGCCAAAGATTGGAAGAGTATAGGTTAAGGGAAGGAATGGATTTCTTTTTCTTTTCATAAAAAAAAAGCCTTGTCCGTAACGAACAAGGCTTTCAATTTTCTTCAAATAAATAAAATTATTTGGCAATCATCTTCACATATTGATATTGTTCATAAATCAATCGGTTAGCTACGAAATCGTATTTGTAGTCAGGACCTTGTACAACACCTTTAGATGAGACAAAATTGATTTTTGATTTTGGAATTTGCATTTCAGCTGCTTTTGCCAAAATAGTCTCTTTAGCATCTTCCGCTCTTTTGTCGGCTAAGATCTGATTTGTTCTCCATGTTTTAGTAGGTACTTGAGACGCGCTACCTTCAGTGATAATCGTAACCTCACCTTTAGCAGCAAGAATTTTCACAACGTCTTCCATGAATTTATTGAATTCAGCATCTTTAGTAGCTATGTCTTTCTCATTGTATCCAAAATGTCTTTGGAATTCAGCAACAGGCCCACCAGATCCAGACTCACCAGAGTCTTGCGCTGCTGCTTCAGTACCGCTAAATTTATTGTCTTCGATATCTACCACTTGTCCTCCACCGATATTGACAGGGGAAAGAAGTATCTCTCTTTGGATTTCTTGATACGCTGTTTCACATCCTACCTCTAGAACTTCTTCCTTTAGGACTTCATCCCCCAAGGTATACTTGATAGTATATTCCTTGCATGGTGCAAGAATGGCAACAAAAGCACCATCTTTTGTTCTAGGTTTATAGGTCTTTGTTTCTCCCGTTTCATTGTCCG
>JAJRRH010000030.1 GCA_024279715.1 Bacteroidota bacterium | reverse complement strand
TTAGAATCCCCGCTTTATCTGCTGGTCTATCATCCATGACGGCATCTATTTGCAACCCCTCAGCAGAACTAGAATAATCAGGCATTACGCCCAATGTCACTTTGTATTTTGGCGCTTTTTTCTCCGTCGTTTTGGTTTTATTAAAAGTCAGTTTCTCTTCCTTGTCAAGTCCATCAATAATTGCAAGAATATAATCTGAAATCAGGTCAATACCTTTGAAGTTAATAAGGGGTGAATCGTCAGTAGATTTGTGATAGTCATCATGTTGTCCTGTAAAGAAATGTAGAACGGGAATGTCTTTTAAGTAAAATGAAGTGTGATCCGTTGGGCCAATGCCATCTTCCGTAGTTTTGATTTCATTGATGCCATCTATATTGATAGAGCCAAGTACTGGCTTCCAACTAGGTGAAGTGCCAACGCCATAAATCAAAAGCGGCTTGTCATCTTCATGTCGTCCTACCATGTCCATGTTGATCATATAGTCGATGGTTGATAGGTCAATACTGGGATCTTTAGTAAAAGCTTTAGAGCCTTGTAGTCCTTCTTCTTCTCCGGAGAAGGAGATGAAGAGGTAGTTGTGAGACTTGTACTTTTCATCATTGATGATTTTTTCAGCAAGATAGAGTAGGGAGGCAACACCACTAGCATTGTCGTCGGCACCGTTGTGTATGCCTTTGTCATTTGCGTCTCTAGCCCCTGACTCACCATAGCCAAGATGGTCATAATGAGCTCCAATAACTATGGTAGTAGGCGCATTGTTATTAATCATTCCTGCCACATTCTTCCCTTTCATTTCCTTTCCTTCTTCTGTGCTATGGGGACTTTTTTCGGTAAAAGTAAAGCTCTGATACCAGGAGTTATTATGCGCTCCGGCCGTTAATCCAAGTTCGATAAACCTATCCTTAATATAGTCGGCGGCTCTGGCTTCACTAGCACTCCCTGTATAGCGCCCTTCCATATAGTCTGAGGCGAGGAATACAACATCTACGACAGTTTGGTTTACTGTTCTGCTTTCATTTTTCTGAGCAGATACGTTGAATGTCAATAGGAGTATGGTAAATAAGAATAATAATCTCATAATAATAACTATTAAATTTTTGACAAAGGTAATTAATCAATAGGTTTGGTAATGATATTAACATAAAAGAAACAGGATATTTTGGTTGGTAAAAAGTTCTAAAAAGGGGCAAGTTAATTTTTAGGGAATAAGTACAAGGAATTTCGAAATATTAATATAAATTTGCAAACCGAAATAAGGATGTCATATTCTTGTTCGGACATGGTGGATGTAGCTCAGTTGGTTAGAGTATTGGTTTGTGGTGCCGAGGGTCGCGGGTTCGAATCCCGTCTTCCACCCATACAAAAAGTCCTGCGAAAGCAGGACTTTTTTGTTTTTAAAAACTTGAACGTTGAAAATTTATTTTCATAAGTTCAAGTTTTTAAAAACAAAACTCCTTCGCCTTAGCGAAGGACTTTTTGTATGAGGCTCCCCCCTCGAGGATCAACGAAGTTAATCCCGTTTAGGTTGAAAATGAAATGCTTTTTATCAGAAACAAATCATGGCTGCTCCTATTTAGTGCAGACTAATATATGTGGAAGAAAAGTGTATGATTCAACATAATTGGTTGGATAGCGGATCGATTAAATCAGTTACTTCTGTAAAAAGAAATAATACTAATGTATCACATTTCGATTGCCTGCTAAACTTTTTTCAGAAACTATTTTTGTGTTACTACCAAACGCTAAATACCTGTTGAATGCTCCCTTCATCCGTACGTAGAATCAAAAGATAAGAGCCTTTGGCGATTGCATTTTCAAAAACAATTGTATTCTGTGAATTCCCATTCGCTATGCCATCCATTAACAACCTTCCGTCCAGGCTATAAATAGACCAATTATAGTCTTTTTCATTACTCTCAAGGGTAATTCTGTCCGATGCGGGATTGGGGTATATAACAAATGAAGAATTAGATAATTCCAAAATGCCATCAGGATTTGAAACCCCAAATATGGCAGACTCTTCATCTGTAAAAACCCCACCTTCAGCCATTATCAGGTCAGCTGCTGTTGAAATTTTCCAGTATCCCTCCCCAGGATCTGCATATGCACAGCATATTCCATCTCCATAAGTGTCATATATTGTAAATGTATAACAATCGTCTGGCAATGTAAAGGTAGTGTCTATTGGGTCAGAGAAGTTAGGTGAGCCTATATAGTCATCACCAGATACGATTATTTCCCCTTCGGAATTTGAAAATGTCCAGCTTGTCTCTTGTGGAAAATTATCAAATACAAGTTCAAAATGAATGTTATTTGTTTCGAAATTTGTACCGCCAAATGTAATAGGAGTAGAGATAGAATTATTATCCGGATTCGAATCTTCATTGCCATTCGGGTTTTCAACCGTGACTGTAATTATAGGGTCATCTAAGCCTCCTAGTGTTACTGTAGGTAGAGAGATGAATTCAAAGTCATAAGTATTCAAGCTACCTTCCCAGTTCGTAGTGCTATTTAATTCGCCATTTAAATATACCAACAAGTCCGCCGAAGTTAATTCGTTTTGACCCATATTCATCAAAGTGATGTTTGGCGTGGTTTGGTCCGAACAAAGAATCGCAGAGCTGTTATAGGCAAATATTCTCGGGTCATTATCAAAATCGTATACTGGCGCACATAATTCAACGCCTAAGCTTAGGTTTGTAGATATCTCTTCAGGCAAGCCAGAATACTCAATATATGACCGATCTGGGCAAACTACAAAATATGTTGGGTAATAGCTGACATTATATAGATCCATTACGTCCAGCGTATAATTGATTTGAGGATTTGAACAATTATAGTCTATCGCATATTGCTGTACAAGGTCATCTGTGGTATCATCATCTCCTTCCAAGCCCAGAATCATAATTTCATTCGTTCCGTCAGGCCCTAAAGCTTCGTACACAGATTCCACGCCTGCAGCATTTTCTTGACAGGGATTACACCATACCGCATAAAAGTCAAGAATTACAGTTTTTCCTTCGTCAAGGTAGTTGTAAAGTGTATGGGTAGTGCCATTAATGTCCGTTACGGTGAAGTTGGGAGCAATGTCCTGTGCGCTAAAGTTTAGT
>JAJRRH010000029.1 GCA_024279715.1 Bacteroidota bacterium | reverse complement strand
CACTAACCACAATCAAATCACCTTGCTTCGCCCCATCACGATAACACACTTTCTTTTTTTCCACTTCTCCAATTGCTGTAATACTAATCATCAATCCAGATAACGATGTAGTAGTATCGCCTCCTATCAAGTCAATATTATAAATCTTACAAGCAAGCTTTATCCCCAAATACAATTCTTCAATAGCCTCTAACGTAAATCTACTCGACAGTGCAATAGAAACTGTAATCTGTCGAGGTTGACCATTCATAGCAAAAATATCTGACAAATTCACCACAACTGCCTTGTATCCAAGATGTTTCAATGGCATATATCGCAAATCAAAATGCACTCCCTCCACCAAGAGATCTGTGGAGATAAGCTGATACTCTTTACCTATATCCAATACAGCCGCATCATCACCGATACCTTTTACGGTATTGGGTTGTTTAATTTCTACGTCATCAGTCAAATGGTGTATCAAGCCAAATTCACCTAAATCTTTGAGGGTCTTTTTTTCCATAACGCAAAGATACGGCAAAAGAAAAAACGAAGTGTCTCTAAATAATTAAGAATCTCTTCCGTTTATCATATTGTTACATTTCCGATATCATGCTGCATAATAAATAGTTATTTTTGCTAAAAAACTAACCCGTGAATAAAGCCATCCTACATTTCAGAGATTTCATTCTTGCCAATTCATCTTTAAAAATGAAGGATTTGAAGTTGTTGGTTGATCATATTGAGGTTCATTCTGTGGAAAAAAAAGAAGTTGTTCTACAAGCGTCCGACTATTGCAAACACCTTTACTTTATCCACACAGGACTACTTCGTATATTTAAAAATGACGACGGTAATGATGTGACTCTTAGTTTTTTGAAAGAGACGGACTTCTTCTTGGACTTCGAATCTACCTTAAAAAATGCACCTTGTTCGTTCAGCGTAATGAGTATTGAAGCCACTGAGTATTTAACTATCCCATATGATAAATTAATGGCTGCCTACGAGAAGTCTCACCGTCTTGAAAATTTTGGTCGCCTGATGGTAGAACGTGCTTTTATGGATTATATCAATATGACAGACCTCTCTCGTCATCCTCAACCTATTGAGAGATATGAATCTTTAGAGAGGGAAAAGAACGATCTAATCAATCGTATACCACAAAAGGTATTGGCTAGCTTCATCGGCATCGCGCCAGAGTCGCTTAGTAGAATAAGAAAAAGACGAGTCTCATAACTTCGAAGGTAATTACCCATAAATATTTTTCTTAGTACGTTGAACATCAATGCATTTTGAGATACTTCATCTTTCCTCAAAATTGCCATAACTATTTAGAATCTATCTAATTAATTTGTATCTTTGCGAGATATTACCTGTAAATTATGATAAAAGTAAGTGAAACTGCAAAAGAGCGAATCAATCAGATTCTTGCGGAAGAAAACACACCCTCAGATTCTTTCGTGAGAGTGGGTGTAAAAGGTGGTGGATGCTCCGGACTTATGTATGATTTATCGTTTGACACCGCCCTTTCAGAAAACGACAAAGTATTGGAAGACAACAACATTAGAGTGGTAGTTGACAAAAAGAGTTTCTTATACCTTGTCGGTACGGAACTTGATTATTCGGGTGGGCTCAATGGCAAAGGCTTTGTATTTGTAAATCCAAATGCAAGCAGAACTTGTGGTTGTGGAGAGAGTTTTGCCGTATAATCCCTAAGAATTTCAGACCATGCAAAACGAGGAAGAATTATTACACGAAGTCACTAATAAAGAATACGAGTACGGTTTTGAGACCAATATAGAATCGGATACCATTGCTCCTGGTCTATCGGAAGACGTCGTACGAAGGATTTCTAAAAAGAAAGACGAACCACAGTGGTTATTAGACTGGCGATTAAAAGCTTTTGCCATTTGGAAAAACATGAAAGAGCCTGAATGGGCGCATGTAAAATATCCAAAACCTGATTTTCAAGCCATCTCTTATTACTCCGCCCCCAAACCGAAAAAAGAACTAGCTAGTTTGGACGAAGTAGATCCAGAGATACTGAAAACAATGGAGCGTCTAGGAATCTCTCTAGAAGAGCAAAAAAAACTTACCGGCGTAGCCATAGATTTTGTCATTGACTCTGTATCGGTTGCCACTTCATTTAAAGAAAAACTCGGTGAACTTGGCATTATATTTTGCTCCATGAGTGAAGCCATCAAGGAGCATCCTGAATTGGTGAGAAAATATCTAGGCACTGTCGTACCACAATCCGACAATTTTTATGCAGCGCTTAATTCTGCCGTATTTACTGATGGATCATTTTGCTACATTCCTAAAGGCACTAGATGCCCGATGGAATTATCCACCTACTTTCGAATCAATGAATCAGGCACTGGTCAATTTGAACGCACCATGGTCATTGCAGATGAGGGTAGTTATGTCTCGTACCTCGAAGGTTGTACGGCACCGCAGAGAGATGAAAACCAGCTGCATGCTGCCGTGGTAGAATTAATAGCACTTGACAATGCGGAAATAAAATATTCCACCGTACAAAACTGGTATCCTGGGGATAAAAATGGTCTCGGCGGCGTCTTTAACTTTGTGACCAAAAGAGGAATCTGCCATAAGAGATCTAAAATATCCTGGACCCAAGTAGAAACAGGATCCGCTGTCACTTGGAAGTACCCTTCTTGTATTCTAAAAGGTGATTATTCCATCGGAGAATTTTTCTCCGTGGCGGTGACAAACAACTACCAACAGGCAGACACAGGCACGAAAATGATTCACTTAGGTAAACATACCAAAAGTACCATCATCTCAAAAGGCATCTCCTCAGGTCATAGTCAAAACTCATATCGAGGACTTGTACAAATCAGTAAGAACGCTATCAATTCAAGGAATTTTAGTCAGTGTGATTCGCTGCTGATGACCGATCATTGTGGTGCACACACCTTCCCGTATATTGAGGTGAATAATCAATCCTCGATGGTAGAACATGAAGCGACAACCTCAAAAATAGGGGAAGACAAAATTTTCTATTGCAAACAAAGAGGTATTTCTGAAGAGAAAGCAATAGGGCTGATTGTCAACGGATATGCCAAAGAAGTATTGAATAAACTTCCAATGGAATTTGCGGTAGAAGCACAAAAATTATTAGAAATATCACTGGAAAATTCAGTGGGTTAAAAAGAAATTATTACAATGATAAAAATCACAAATCTTCATGCGAGTGTCGAAGGTACAGAAATTCTGAAAGGAATTAATCTTGAGATAAAACCAGGTGAAGTGCATGCGATAATGGGACCAAATGGTTCTGGAAAGAGTACCTTGGCTTCCGTTCTTGCTGGACGTGAAGACTATGAAATCACTGAAGGATCCATTGAATTTTTAGATAAGGATCTATTGGATATGGATATTGATGTGAGAGCAAAAGAAGGATTATTTCTAGCCTTTCAATATCCAGTAGAAATTCCTGGTGTGAGTAATGTGAATTTCCTAAAGGCTGCGATCAACGAAAAACGTAAATACTTCGGACAAGATGACATCAGTGCCAAAGAATTTCTGACGGCAGTCAAAGAGAATTCTGCGTTAGTAGAATTAGACGGAAAATTAAAGAACCGATCGGTCAACGAAGGTTTTTCTGGTGGTGAGAAAAAACGAAATGACATCTTTCAAATGGCAATGCTCCAACCGAAATTTGCCATACTCGATGAGACAGACTCTGGACTTGATATCGATGCACTACAAGTAGTGGCAAAAGGAGTCAACGCCATGAGAAATGACAATCGATCATTTTTAATCATCACGCATTATCAACGATTATTAGACTATATCGTACCAGACTTTGTACATGTACTTTATGACGGACAGATAGTGAAATCAGGCACCAAAGAGCTAGCCATGGAAATGGAAGAAAAAGGCTATGATTGGATAAAAAACAATTAGGGTTTAATGGATACTACCGTAGAAAATATCACTTCTAAAAAAGATCAATTTATAGCTTCTATTGATGGGACTATCGCAGGTGCTTCAACACTTAGCACATCTCACGTGGTTGCATCAATAGTTGAAAGTGCAAAGGAATCTTTAGCCAGCCTATCCTTTCCAACGACAAGAACTGAAGCTTGGAAATACACCAGGGTTGGAAAAATAATCAATCAAAAATTTGAAGTAAAACCGACAGAAACGCAAGTAGAAATTGGCACATACCACATTCCAGGTATTCAAGCGATAGAAATGGTATTTGTCAATGGATTTTTCAGAGCAGATCTTTCTGAGACCTTGGAAAACAATGTGATTTCGGTCTTACCAATGTCTGAGGCAGTAAGCAAATATCCGGAGATGGTAAAGCAATACTATGGGACCATTGCCAACGACAAAAAAGACATCTTCACGGCATTGAATACTTCTTATTCCACAGACGGACTCTTTATTCACGTTAAAGGGGAATACAAAGATACCGCTATACATCTTATACATATCAACGATAGTGACCAGGTCATTGCGCAATGCAGAAATCTGATTATTACCGAACCCAATAGTCATGCGAAAATTGTCACTAGCTATCATTCCAAAAAAGATATTTCAAGCTTTTGTAATCAAGTGACTGAGGTTGTGGTCAAAGAAAATTCTTTTTTAAGCATCGATAAAATTCAACAAGAATCGGAACAGGCATTTCATATTTCGAATGACTTTGTCACCCAAGAAAAAGACTCTACGTTTCATCTCAACACCTTCACGCTAACAGGCGGATGGATAAGAAACAATCTCCACGTACACGCCAAAGGCAATGGAACAAATACCGATATGTACGGATTGTATCAACCCATTTTGAAACAACACATAGACAACCATACCTTGATGATACATGATGGTACGGATGGTGAATCCAACGAACTGTACAAAGGCATATTGTATGACAAAGGAAAAGCAGTATTTAACGGAAAAGTAATCGTCGCCATAGATGCACAAAGAACCAATGCGTATCAAACCAATGCCAATGTCCTTTTGAGTGATGACGCCAGTGTGAACTCAAAACCCGAATTAGAAATCTATGCCGATGATGTAAAATGCAGTCATGGGTCTACCACAGGGCAGTTTGACGAAGAGGCGTTATTCTACTTAATGGCGAGGGGAATAAAAAAAGACACTGCAAAGCGACTACTTACCGAAGCCTTTCTAAAAGAAGTGGTCGATCACTCGGATATTCTTGCAGTTAGAGAACTAGTACTCCGGTATTTGCATTAAAAAACAACAAAAAGAATCTTTACAAAGATACAGATTCAATTAATTTTATCCTTTTCTTTATCGTTCAACCACAACCTTTTTAGAACCTAATAATACACCCTTATGGTCTAGTAGATGAATTATGAAAAGTCCATTACTCAAACCTTCGATGTTCATCGTCATTTGCTCTTCTGAAATATTGGATGATTTTATCCGCTTAACTTCACTCCCAGTAATAGATAGCACGACCACTTCTGATACTTCAAACGTCCTATTCCACTGAACTATCAGTTCACTATTAGCTGGTTGCGGCCACACCAATATTCCTTGATCCGTGGTCATATTATCTATTCCTACTACTGGCTCACAACCATTATACTCAACCTCCCCACAAGCATCTATTTTTACTATCCACGAGTAATATCCCATATCTCCACGAAAAATATATCCAACAAACACATAGCCACCGTCAGGTGTAATCTCTATATCCCATATATTATGAGTAATAAGATAGTTTTGAAAGTTATCAAACACCACATACTCTTGATACCATTCTTCATTACCCATGGAGTCAAATTTTAGAATAAAACCATAGGAAGAAGTACTACTTTGCGGAACTCCTTGAGGCAAAGCGCTACATGTCAACAAAAATCCACCATCCATCGTTTCAATAATTTTTGAACCACCATTTAACTTCTTTTCATAATTATCATAATACACTTGTTCCCAGCCCACAGAAGGCTCATCACCTTGGTAGTTAAGCTTTAATACTGTTTGTTTATTATATGATAATGCATGATAATCAGGGTCAAAATAAACTTCATACGCCGTAGAATACGTCACAATGAGATCCTCATTCTCCGTCAGTGTCATCGTAGGACTACCATTTCCAAAACCCACATTTGGTTCATCATCCAATTCATATTCCCAAATCAAATTTCCATCATAATCCAGCTTGGTTATGGTTGCTCGGAACGGGGTCACTTCACCCAATTCATCAATCAAGTTGAGTATTCTTTTTCTTCCAGCAAGCAGGTAACCTCCGTTAAACTCCTGAAGCACCCAATTGCGATAAGCATAGGCATCATTATAAGGTTGTATGGTCTTTTCCAACAAGATATTTCCTTCAAAATCCATCTCTAAGATAAAAGTTCTTGCCCTAAGATCCCCAGATTCTGACGGCCATGTAAATCCAGAGATCACCATTGTACTATCCCTAATGATCATCGAAGACATCACAGTGATCTCATCCTCGAATTTATAGTGTATTGTCCAAAGGGAATCTAGGTTTGCATCCACGTTGCATAAAAAAATAGTAGCCCCCAGTTCAACGGTGTGCATATTTGCGCCAATCATTATACTTTCATCAGGTAGTATATTAAGATTTTGTTTTACACCGATATAATAGGTCCCAGTATAAGGTAGATGTATCTGATTTTCCATCAACATATTTCCATTCATATCATGTTTGCGAAGCAGAATGGGTTCTTCAGCCCCCCCTCCGTAAGATAGTATTCCTCCGTCGTACAATTCAGTATTGGTAAACAATTCTTGATCTCCTATCACATGCTCCCAATAAGTGTACTGCGCAGATAATGAAATCCACACAGTACAAACAATTATGGTCAATATCGATTTCATCATTTGACTACTTCAATTTTTTTAGAAAAAAGAATATCGCCTGCTTGCTTAACTAATAATTGGTAACTACCGCTTTGAAGCATACTAATATCTATTAATTCCATAAGACTTTGGGTTAATGATTTTGAAATTAATATATTACCCTTAACATCTACAAGCATTGCTACCCTATCTTGCAATAACCCGTTGCTACGTATTATCAAATAATTCGAAGCAGGATTGGGATATACTTCTGAAGATGTTGTATAATTTCTATCCAATAGGGGTTCTTTATCCTTTACGGGCGATGTAATTGACTTATCTTCAATAGCAATAGGTATATATTCTACATGATCGTAATTTCCGAATCGTATCAGCATAGAAAGGGCCATTCCAGTTGCATCATTACTTTGTTTTTCACTAATATTCGTCAAGTTTATATATTGATCCTCTGTTAAAGTGGTAGAATTACTTTCATATAGAGACATAGATATGGCATAACAAATTAGATAATCATTATATTCTTCTAGTCTTTGCTCAGATAAATCAAAATTAGATTCTATGGTAGAAAGCCAGTAATTTACATTATCAAAATCATGTTTTGCCATGAATTTAGACGCTAAAAAATAGTGATCCGATATACGCTCTCTACCTTCAAGAAAGGTAATTATAGCCTCCATATTATCATCGCTACTATCACTATTCACAAATTCTAATAATTGCTCTTCCGAAGAAAAAGTACCAGAATCGGTGTTTGAGAACGATAGCGCATTGATTCCCTTATTCAGTGCATCATTTATTTCTCCTTTATGATATGCTATTTGAGATTCCAGTTGCTCTTTTTGAGAAACGATATACAGTCCTTGATCAATCATATATCTTTGATATTCATCCAATGGTAAATTCCGAGAATCTAAAGCCAACTGCACCTTGCCCGATTTAGCAGCTGTCGGGTTTGATTTTAAAATAAGTGTCAATAACGAAGAAGGCAATGTTACCTCTTTATTTATGGCTTCTATCATTACTTTTTCAGACAGAGACGGAGATTTTGACATTAGATCATAATACAACTCCACTGCATCACTATAGTTACTCAAAAGCACTTCTAAGGTGAGCCCCTCCGAATCGCCACCATCTACTAAACTATTCAAAGCTGCTTCTTTAGTATTCCTTAATACTAATTGATCGTTTATCTTGGTATCCATACTAGTCATAGCATAACTTGATGAGATTTGATTAATGATCTCCTGGCTATACTCCTCTTCGAACGAAAGGTCAACTCTCCCAGCACATGTACCTTCGTTAATTAAAAAAGCTTCTTTAATCATATTACCATCCGCTTCTTGTAATCCATCACTTATATGATAATAATAAGTAAAAAACTCTACTTCTCCAGGTACATTATAAATATGAAATCCATTGGAAGGATTACCATCATCCACTATACTGTCAAAGGTATTACCAGCTGATAACCCGGGTTGATTAATTCCGGAAGAAGACATCCCTTGTGAGGAACGAATACCCATACCTAACGTCCCAACTGTATTAGGCTCTTTATTAATAAAAATATCGCCTTCATTACTGAAGTGGAAATCATTACATCTTAAGGATAATCCATCGTTATAAGAATTACCATAACCTTTGTTGTCGTCAATACAATTAATCCCATATGCATCACACCCTCTAAAACTATTGTACTCAATTATATTATTGACACTACCCGAACTATTGACTATTATACCGTGGTCCTTATAGGCGCCACTATTATATCTAAAACTATTAAATGTAGTGATGTAGCCTGTACAATCTTCCATATACAATCCATAGCCCGCACTGCTAAATGGATCCACCTCATCAACGATTTCTTGAAAATTCTCTGGCATATCTGTAAAAACGCAAGCTCTAGTTTCGGTGCCTTTATGATTAAGTTGATAAATAGATCGATAACATTCAAACCTAACTCCTAAAATTCTACTTGCATCATTCTCTAACATATATAGTCCGTACGCAAACCCTTTAACCATAGACGTATAGGAAGTGCCCGAAATGCTTAATCTCTGCATATTAATAGAAGCATTCTCTCCTTCCATATATAGCGCTGACCTCCTATAATACATCCCTGTATAGAACATATCAATATTGTCGTTCACAAAATTACATCCTAAAATATCGACATTCATATTATTATAGATATTCATCAAAGGTTTAACTCCACTAGCTACATCAAATAGGAAGTTAGCATCCCAAGTGAAATCGGTATTAAAGAAATAATGCCCCGAATCAAATAAGTAATTTGCCAAAACAACAGCTTGATCACAATTGTTTATTTCAGAATTAACTGCCCGAATTCTACCTCCCGCTGAGGAATTATTACTTATCTCTTGAATGGGATTATAATTTGCAATACCAATTTCAGCATTTTCAATAATCGATTCTTTGAATATAAAAGTTCCTTGCCAATTATCATTGAAATTTAAATTTGGATCACCTAGTACCTGAACACCGTTCCAAGTGGTAGTAGGCGAACATGAAGTTAATAATACATTATAATCCGCGAACATCCTTCCTCCCGGTTTAATTATTATTTTACCGTTAACACTGAATTTCAGTGTCGCATCAGCAACATTCAATAGAGCACCACTTTCCACGACAATATTACCACCGAAAGTTGTGGTTATAACAGCATTGTTACCTGATAATTGGTCGCTTATTTGTGTTGCATTTTGCATGGTTACAACAAGGTTATTGGGAAAGTCAAAATTAAAACACTGTCCACTGACAGGGATAGGAGAATAAAGATAAAGACTAATTAACAATAGAAAGGTAATTAGTCGTTTGTTTGTTTGTTTGTTTGTTTGTTTGTTTGTTTAAGATAACTCATAATAGTGTTGATTTTTATGTTTAATCCTCAAATATATATAAAAAATCTGATTCCCCGCCAACTTACCAGTAAGTTTTGGCAACTGCTAGTGTAAGTCTTTCAAATAGGCGTTCTCCAAAGTATCTTCGGTTAAGTTTATAGCAAAATTCATCAAGATAAAGCTGCAAATATTTACCCTTGATCTTAT
>JAJRRH010000028.1 GCA_024279715.1 Bacteroidota bacterium | reverse complement strand
TTTGTGTTCGGTGGTTTGTACGATAATTTGTTCGGGCGTGGGCTGAGTTCGCGTGCCTATTGGTATTACTGGTTCAAGAACTTGAATGAGATGCAATTAACATCTCCTTGATATCCCCTGTTCTCAAGTACACAATCACCTTGCCGTTCTTATCGATTGTGAGTTTTTTGATGATCTGAGCGAGAAGCGATTTTATCTGTAAACGACAATCTCTAGTGGTAGATTCTGCGTCCTTATAAAACTTTTGTCCCTCTTCTCTTGAGTCTTCAAGTAATTGAAGCCTGTAATTTTGTCCATCAATTTTGGTTCTCCCCAAATCGACTGAAAGAATATATCCACCTGATAACATCAACTCCTGTAAACTTCCAAGATCGGAAGATATCCTCGATGTAGTGTTTTCTACCTTGGAATCTGAGATTTCAATTTCTCGCTCAATATTGGAGCACTCTAACTCAAGTGCCTTTATAGTCTCCTGCTTTTCTTCAATCTTTTTTTCAAGCGTCTCTGCAATTATTTTGTTTGAGGATCCCGCATACTTGTCCACGATTTGAGTCAACAATTGGTCAGACTTTTTTAATTGCCGTGTGTTTTCTTTCTTCTTTTTTGTCAGTTTAGCTTTCTCTTTATCCGTCTGATCTTGAATTTGCTCTATCAGGTCTTTTAAATTGCTGGTGTCAATGTATTCTAGTAGGTGTTCTAAAACTAGAGATTCGACATTATCAACATCGGCAGTGAAAGTGTTATCGCAGTTTCCTCTGGATTTTTGGAGGCATCCATATCGCCTATATTTAGCATTCTTGCGAACTGTAATTAAATAATTGTTTCCACATTCGGCACAGTAAAAAAGATTTGAGAAAAGATTGGAAGCAGTGCCCGTGTTGAATCGCTCACTTTTTTTATTGTATGACCTCACCACACTAAGTCGTTCCTTGACCTTATCAGCCACTTTTGGAGAAATGATCGGTATGTAAGCTCCCTTTATTGTTCCGTGCTTGGTTTCTTGATTTCCATCAATGTATGCTGTGTTTTGCAGAATCCTCTGAACAGCTGTTGCCGACCAACCATGCCCCCACTTCAAATTCCCTGTACAGGCTCCAGGGCTGAGAATGTTATCTGCATTCAATTTTTTTGCGATTTTATTGTAGGAGAATCCGTTGCTGTATTCACGGAACACTCTTTTAACGACCTTGGAGCGCTCTTTGTGAATTGAGATTATTTTGCTCTTTCTCTTGTAGCCAAAGAGTATTTTTGGACAAGCTTCTTTGGTATGGATTCTACGAATGAAACTTTCTTGGACTCGTTTACCCTTTTTTCTGTTCTCTTCAGAACCTAAAAATTGGGAAAAGAATAAACGCATCTGATCCATTGATTGAGTCGGCTTGAGTTCTTCCCCTGTGTCACTTTGAACAATTGTTATTCCAGACAACAGAAAATCAGAAAATTTGGACATGAAGGTAATTGGATTCTCTCTACTGAGCCTGTCCATGTTCTCGGTGACAAAATGAGTAATCCTAGTATCATCTTTAGACAATTTCACAGCTTTGCCTAATTCAAATTCCAGATTCTTTGTTTCTTTGCTTGAAATGCCCCTGTCTACAAAAGTCTTAACAATCTGAATCTGATTTCTTTTGCAATATACTTTCGCCAGTTCTTTCTGGCGCTCAATCGAAGTCTCTTTTTGTAGATTTGAAGAGAATCTACAATAGACAACTGCGAACTTTTTTGAATTGGAGGATGTCATATGTTGAACACCTTCATGAAGAGTACAATTGGTTAAATCAATTCAATGTTAAACTGCTATATCTTGAATATCAAGTGTTTAGTTTTTTGAAAAAACAATTGCATTATGCATCTTGGCGTATAATTTTCCCTCCCAAACCATAAAATCACCCTCATCTGTAATTCTTGCGCTTCCTCCGTGAAAACACCTACAAAGACAACTGACATTCTGTAATAATTCTTGTCGTTAGCCCCTGTGCGTTCTTGACATTATTCACCTTAAACGGCTTAATGACGCAGGCGAAGTTATTTTTCATTAACTGTAAGCGAAATCCACAGGTGTCTTAATTGCATGACCAGAGATGATTGGAGCAAGGAAGGGCGGGTATGGCAAAGTGAAAAGAATTTGTAAGAAGGTAAATCTTGCCCAACTAGAAATTGTCAAAGAATATGAAATACTTTACAGAAAGACGCTGGGGAAAATATTAAGTAATAAAGCAGAAACACAACTGTTGAGCAACTTCGTGACACCCTGCTTTCGAAACTGCTCTCGGGCGAGATTCGTGTGAAGGATGCTGAGAAGATTGCGGAGCGGACTATATGAGAATCGAAAAAATAAATATCGAGAATTACAAGTGTTTCGAAGGTAAGTTTTCGTTAGAGCTCAATGAAAATGTAAATATAATTGTAGGTGATAATGAATCAGGGAAATCAACGATTCTTGAGGCAATGAATCTAGCTCTTTCAGGTATTCTCAATGGACGATTTCTTAAAAACGAATTATCGCAGTATCTATTTAATATTACTACTGTGAATAAGTATCTCGCTGGTGTTAATCGTGGGGAAAATCCCGAACTTCCTATAATTCTTATCGAAGTTTATTTCCGTGATAAATCTCATCCTCCATTTGAGGGCAATCTGAACAGTGAACGAAAGGCGGGGTGTGGGCTTTCTTACAAAATTGAGTTTGATGATCAATACAAAGGTGAATATGGAACACTGATAAAGAATGGAGACAACTTAACCACGCTCCCTGTTGAATATTATAAGATTACTTGGAAATCGTTTGCTCGTGAAACCATAACTTCACGAAGCATTCCTATTAAATCAACGCTAATTGATTCTTCTTCGAATAGATATCAGAATGGTTCTGATATCTATATCTCTCGAATTATTAAGAATGATCTTAATGACAGCGAAATCGTGCAAATATCACAAGCCTACAGAAGAAAAAACGAAGCCTTTATGGATGATGATTCTATGAAGACATTGAATGCTGGCATCAATAATAAATTCAAAATGACTAATAAAGACCTGAAGATTTCCGCAAATTTATCTACCCGTAATTTGTGGGAAAATGCGCTCATGACTTATCTTGATGAAGTGCCATTTCATCAGATTGGCAAGGGTGAGCAATGTATTATAAAAACCAATCTTGCGTTAAGTCATTCCAAGACCAAAAAGTCTAATCTAATTATGCTTGAGGAGCCAGAGAGTCATCTGTCCCATACAAAGCTCAATGAATTGATGCGAAATATCACGGACTCACAAAAGGGGAAGCAGATTCTGATAACAACGCACAGTAGTTTCGTAGCTAATAAACTGGGCTTGGATAATTTAATCCTGCTGAATAATCACCGTACAATACTATTTTCTGATCTAACAAAAGATACATATGAATTCTTCAAGAAACTCCCAGGCTACAATACTCTTCGGCTCCTGTTTTGTAGTAAAGCGGTTTTAGTCGAAGGACCTACAGACGAACTTGTTTTTCAGAAAGCATACATGGCAAAGAATATGGAAAAACTACCGATTGAAAATGGGATTGATGTTATTTCTGTTGGTAATACCTTTGAGCGCTTTCTCGAAATCGCCAAAAAGATTGAAAAACCCGTAGCAGTAATCACTGACAATGATAGAAATTACGCCAAAAAAATAGAGGAGAAATATAATAAGTATACAGGGGATGCTTGTATTTGCATTTGCGCCGACGATAGAGATAAATTGAATACCCTCGAACCTCAGTTCGTAGATGCGAACAGAAGCGATCTTAAAAATCTCTGCTCTGTAATTGATTTTAAGTGGGTTGATGATGAAGATCAAACAGAAGATATCAGGGATTATATGCTTGGTAACAAGACAGATTGGGCACTAAAGGTATTTGAATCCACCCAAGCAGTGCAATTCCCAGAGTATATTAATAATGCCGTGGATTGGTGCAATGGAAAACAATAAACTCGTTATTGCTTCAGCGGGATCGGGAAAGACAACATTTCTTGTAAATGAGGCATTGAAAGTGCCTTCAGAAAAGATTGTTCTGATAACTACCTACACCGAGGTGAACGAAGCTGAGATAATAAATAGGATTGTTGAAATAAAAGGATACATCCCTTCTAATATTACAGTCCAAACGTGGTTCTCCTTTTTGATACAGCATGGAGTGAAGCCGTATCAAAGCGTCCTGAATGAAGACATCCATGAAAGTAACATCGCATTTTACTTAACCAACCAGAAGTCAGGATTCAGGTATAGAGTAGGCAACCAGAACCGTTATTGGGGAGAAAAAGATTTCAGAAAATATTACTTCACCGACTCAATGAAAATCTATTCCGATAAGGTTTCGAAATTTATTATAAAATGCAACAAGAAGTCAGATGGTCTTGTAATTGATAGGATTTCAAGAATCTATGATCACATTCTTGTGGACGAGGTTCAAGACTTAGCTGGTTATGATTTGGAACTAATCAAGATTCTCTTTAAGTCTTCAAGCAGGATACTTCTGGTTGGTGATCCCCGTCAAGTTACCTACCTCACCCACCATGAAGCAAAGTATAGGAAATACAAAGATGGCAAAATCAAAGACTTTGTTATCCACAAATTGGGCAAAAGAATTGTATGTGATGTCGATGAAGACACTTTAAATACATCACATAGAAACAATCAGTCGATTTGCTACTATTCTGGAAAATTGTATCCTGATTTGTCTGCTTCTAAAGCTTGCTCGTGCACTAATTGCAGGCGCAATGAATTGATTCACAAGGGAGTCTTTTTGGTTAGAGAAAGTGATGTTGAAAATTATTGCAAAAAGTATAATCCATGTCAGTTGCGGTGGAGTGTCATTAAAAAGGTTTCAAATGGCTATCCAGTGAAAAATTTTGGTGAATCAAAGGGCTTGAGTTTCGATAGAGTTTTAATATATCCCACTGAAAAAATGCTCAATTGGATAAAGAACAATAATAGTGAACTTCCAAATGAGGCACGAGCAAAGTTCTATGTCGGTATCACCAGGGCTCGTTTTAGTGTCGCTATCGTAGTGGATTCCGACACCTATTCTGATTATGATGGAATTGGGAAATATTCAATTGGAAAAGAGTGATTTGTTCAAAGCGCTTTATGAATTGATGCTCAGTATTAGCAATCACGCTGACGAATGGATTAATATTAGTCATGACCTCCTTCCTAAACGAAGACTTCGTAAAACAATCGATGCTTTCACTTCTGGAGGAAATGGGATACGAGCGGGCGTTTGGTCCTGACCTGGGATCCCGATGGAGATTCTCCTGAACGACAGGGCTATGATGATGCGGTGTTGGCAGGGCGTCTTCGTGATGCACTTACTGTGATTAATCCAAGTGTCCATTCGGTGGCAAACACAGCCAGTGTGCCAAGCCCGTAATAGGATTCTAAAGTTGATTGAATAGATCAACATTGCCTCTGTTATACTTTCACTTCGAATGCCGATGAGGAGACTGAGAACTGAATGGCTAGGCTCCACGCCCCTAGCCTTACACCATCTCTCTCCAGCCTTCGTAAATCATCACCATCGCAAAAGTGTCCAGTTCACAATATCGCAAGAGTGCTTGATTAAGTTCATTTCTTTCATAGTCACTCATCTCAGTAAACTGCATACGGGCATACGCCATCATAGCTGC
>JAJRRH010000027.1 GCA_024279715.1 Bacteroidota bacterium | reverse complement strand
TACACTTTAGAATACGTAATCGTTTTAAGGTGTTATGGAAAAAATAGTCTTTTGAAACACCTATCGACAACATTTTTCAAAACCTGTTCTACTCCTCTATTAATGACCTTAATCATTCTGATGTAAACTCATCGTAAATTCAAGAATAATTTGTAATTTTGTAGTTATGGAAGCACCTAGAATACCATCTATTTTCAAAGGCATTCGTTCCAATACTAGAGGATCGAGACTCAAGCCTCGCTATTATGACCCTGAACAGGAAGACCTAAAAAAACGCATAGCTTTTGCTCAAGCTGAATATGCTGAGTATGACTCCGAAGAAGTAAGTAGAGACATTCGGATACAGTCCATGATAGATCGTAAAAGAAAGAAAACATCTACCAAAAGAGGTGCCGGAACGGCTCAACTGATTCGCCTGTCGGTAATTCTAATTTTGGTTCTTGCCTTCTTCTATTATCTGGCATTCTACTATCAGGATATTTTATTTAAATACCTTAATGCAAATCCGAGCTAACTTATGGATATCATCACCTTACTGCCTGATGGTGTTGCCAATCAAATAGCAGCAGGAGAAGTCATTCAAAGACCTGCTTCTGTGGTAAAAGAATTGGTTGAAAATTCTATTGATGCTGGAGCTACATCCATCCATCTCATCATCAAAGAAGCGGGTAAAAAACTCATTCAAGTAGTGGACAACGGCAAAGGGATGAGCGAAACAGATGCCAGGATGAGTTTTGAGAGACATGCTACCAGTAAGATTACTGTCGCCGATGACCTATTTAGTCTCAACACCAAAGGCTTTAGAGGAGAGGCATTGGCTTCCATTGCGGCAATCGCTCATGTAGAGCTTAAGACTATGCTTGATGGCGAAAGTGTCGGCTCACAAATCATAATCGAAGGAAGTAAGTGTATCCACCAAGAGCCTTGCCAACATTCTGCAGGAACATCTATTTCTGTAAAAAATCTTTTCTTCAATGTACCTGCCCGAAGGAAGTTCTTGAAAAGCGATTCCGTGGAGACCAAACATATCATCACTGAATTTCAGAGAATTACTCTCGCTCACCCTGACATCGAATTTAGTTTCCACAACAATGACATTGTCGTGTTTCAACTCCCGAGCCAATCATTAAGAAGCCGTATTGTGGCTCTTTTTGGCAAGAAATATAACGAACGACTAGTACCTATTCAAGAAGACACTGACATTGTCAATATCTCAGGTTATATTGGCAAGCCTGAAGCCGCTAAGAAAACTAGAGGCGAACAATATTTTTTTGTAAATAATAGATTTATCAAAAATGCTTATCTCCATCATGCGGTAAAACAGGCATACGAAGGATTATTGCAGGAGAAATCATATCCTACTTATTTTATATTTTTGGATATCGACCCACAGAGTATCGACATCAATATCCATCCGACCAAGACTGAAATAAAATTTGAAGATGAGAGGGTATTATATGCTATTTTGAAATCTGCATCAAAGCAATCGCTCGGCAAGTATAATATAGCTCCTACTATTGATTTCAATCTTGAAACTGGGTTTATCGTCCCGGACTTATCTCCTGGGCAATCTATAAAGATGCCAACCATACAAGTGGACGAGAACTTCAACCCCTTTGATGAGGACAAAAAGGCAAGGCATCGATCCGCTTCCTTATTCACTCCAGATAGGCAATCCGTACCAACAAATTACAATGAACTATACGATATAATTAGAGACAAAGAAATAGCACAACCGAGTGTTCCAAACGGCTTGAACACGTCTGCGCCCGAACTATTGCCCACAAACCAACAAGTGAAAATAATGCAGATACAAAAGAAGTATCTGCTGACAAGTGTCAAATCGGGTATTGTGATTATCAATCAACACCGAGCGCATAGCAGAGTGTTGTACGAAAAATTTGTTCGAAATCTCGCCATGCAACCAGCCACAAGTCAACAAACTTTGTTTCCTGAAGTTTTGGATCTCAATGCGGAAGACTTTCAGATAATGCAAGAAATGTGGGACAACATCGTCAAGCTAGGCTTTGACATAGAGTTATTCGGCAAACAAAGTGTCAAGATTAATGGTATACCAAGTGATGCTACTAATATGAATGCAAAAGAACTGCTAGAGTCATGGATAGAAGAATACAAGTACGAGCTTGATCATGGAGGGCGCAATAAGACGGAACTGCTCGCCCGAAGCCTTGCTAACAAATTAAGTATTAAAGCAGGGATGACTTTGCAAGTTGAGGAGATGCAACAGCTCATCGACAATCTTTTTGCCTGCGAGCAATCCAACCTCACGCCTAGCGGAAAGCCTATTATCGTCAATTATAACTTTAACGAACTAGAAAGAAAATTTGAAAAATAAATGAATTTCAAAAACATTCCACCCATCACCAAGATCCTGTTAATCATCAATACTATTGTTTTTTTGTTTACTGGATTTATTGAACCAAAGCTTGGCTTGAATATTAGTGACCAATTTTGGATGAGCTATTTTCAAAATCCTAATTTCTACCCATGGCAGATTATCACTTCGATGTTTACACATGCCAACTTTCAGCATTTTGGCTTCAATATGTTCTCTCTGTGGATGTTTGGAAGAATTATCGAACGATCAATGGGCTCTAAAGACTTTTTAAAGCTTTACATTTTTGCAGGGATTGGCGCTATTGTTCTTCACCAATTTGTCAGTTATATACAAATTCAAAACGCACTATCTCATCTACCAACAGATGCTCTGGATAAAATAACCCGCGAAGAATCATTCCAAATAATTGAAGAAAATAGACCTTTCTGGGATTCTGCCATCAATATATTTAAAGGAAGAGCTGCTGGTGCTTCGGGTGCTATTTTTGGGGTACTTGTTGCCTTCGGTGTATTGTACCCTGAGTTTGAATTGATGCTCATCTTCCTCCCTATTCCTATCAAGGCTAAATTCTTTATTCCTATAGCAATAGCACTTGAATTATTTTTAGGTTTTGGGAACTTTTCAGGCGACAACGTTGCCCACTTTGCTCATCTCGGCGGGGCATTGATTGGATACCTAGTGGTGAAATATTGGAAAAAAAATCAGATTAGATACTACTAAAATCGGAATTCAAATGCTGGAAGAACCCAAAAGACTTTATCTGCAAAAAAATATTGAAGTACGTTATATCATTATCAACGTATTGGTCTTTTTAATATTGAAGGTTGGGAGTTTTTTCATGATTGGAAGCGGCTACTCTATCGCAAATGACCTGCTGTCATTACCCTCGTCCTTTTCTACTTTTCTATCAAAGCCATGGACGTTGGTCAGCTATATGTTCACACACATTGCTCTGTTTCATCTGCTCTCAAATATGGTATGGCTATACTTTGGCGGGCGGATTTTTAGCGACCTTTTGGGTACGAATAGATTTATAAAAACATATTGGATGGGAGGGCTTATCGGTGCGCTATTCTATCTTATTGCCTATAATTTTATCCCGGGACTTGCTGGTCAGATTGGCATACTTAAAGGCGCTTCTGCCTCTGTGATGGCTGTTTTTATTGCTATTGCAGTGTACATGCCCAACTATACGGTCATGTTACCAATTATTGGCCCTGCTAAGCTGAAGTACATCGCCATTGTATTTGTCATCTTCATGCTACCTAGCAGCTATGGCAATACTGGCGGGCACATTGCTCACCTTGGAGGACTGACATGGGGAGTGATATGGGCGACCTATCTGAAAAAGGGTATAGACTTAGGGCAGTGGTTTGACGCATTGCATCTACGCACTAGAGCACTCGTAACAAAATCAAATCATCCTAGACAAAAACCGCAAAAAACTTCTGCTAGGACTAGCAGAAAGAAAAGCAACTCTGACCTTCCAAACCAAGAAGAGATTGATAGAATACTCGATAAAGTAGGAAAATCGGGATATGACAGCCTAACGGACAAGGAGAAAGAAATTCTATTCAAGGTGAAGTAGCATGAAGAGAAAGAAAGTCATTAATATAATTCTTTGGACCTTTAATATAGCGGTATTTATTGGGCTGATACTATCGGTTATTTCTGTTAGAATTGATCCATTAGAAAACGATTGGATGCCGTTATTTGGGCTCAGCTATCCATTGCTCCTATTATTTAATGTCGCATTTGTCATCCTATGGATACTCCGTAAAAAGCATTGGTATTTTTTATCATTAGCAGCTATTCTGTTAGGCTTTGGAACGCTATCGACTTTCTTTCAGATTAACTTCTATGAAGAAACCGAAAAGCAACCTGATGAAATAAAGATCCTAACGTACAATGTTCGATTATTTGGACTCTATGAAGAGGACGATGGGTATAGGAGAGATAAGATTTTTGACTACCTAGTGGAGGAGGCTGCTGATGTCATGTGTTTTCAAGAATTCTACTACACCGCTAACAAACGTGGGTTCATTACACGAGATAGCCTACTGAAGATTCAAGATGCTACTTACCTTCATGAGAAATACACTCATGAGTTTCGTTACAAACAGAATTTTGGTGTAGTTACCATGTCTAAACACCCTATTGTGTTCAGAGGCTACATTCCCTTTGACGGTGATATAAATAATTTTTGCATCTACTCTGACATTAAGCTTCCAAGCGGAGATACGATCCGAGTATATAATGCACACTTGGCAAGTATCCGGTTTCAAAAACAAGACTATGATTTCATTAAAGGTTCTGAAGCTAAGTCTAAATCCACGTATTCTGCAGGAAAAAGAATCGTAAATAGACTCCAATCTGCCTTTGAGAAACGCTCCATTCAACTCAACAAGGTACTAGAAGATGTCGCTACTTCTCCCTACCCCACCTTTCTGATAGGCGACTTCAATGATAGTCCAATATCTCATTGTTACAGCACCATTACAAATCAACTTGAGGATTCATTTATGGAAAAAGGCAATGGCATTGGCAACACGTACAATGGCAGCTTCCCGTCGTTACGAATAGATTATATCTTTCATGATAAAAACATAGAGTGTACCGATTTCAACATCTTCAGAGGGGATTACTCTGATCATTTTTCAATCAACGCTAAGTTTAAAATAAGCACAAATGACTGAATTTAGTGAATATCTCAAAATGGGATTTTACCACATTCTTGACTATGGGAGCATAGACCACATCCTATTTATTGCCGCATTGACTATTGGCTATGGAAGAAGGCAGATGAACAAACTGATTCTTATTCTCACGGCATTCACTGTTGGACATGCTCTAACCTTAGCATTAACATTAACAGATTTAATCTTCTTAAAGGAGAAATACATAGAGTTTCTTATTCCATTAACCATCGTCATTACGGGCATATACCACTTGACCAACCTCAACAAAAGAAAAGAATCAAATGTTTGGATTTACGTACTTACCATTTTTTTTGGTTGTATTCACGGCATGGGTTATGCGTCCTCGTTTAAGTCAATGTTTGGGAGCTCCAGTAATATCTGGGCGCCCTTATTAGAATTTAATTTAGGCGTAGAACTCGGACAGTTATTGGTCGCTTTCATTGTATTCCGAGCTGGTCGACTGATAAAGAGGGTTATTAATATTTCAGAAAAACAATACAATGCACTTTTATCGGGCGTGGTTATTAGCCTTGGAATCGTTCTATTGATTGAGAACAAATTTTGGTAACGCTGTTTAAGCCGGATTATATGCCTATCTTAGAAAAAAATTCGAACCAATGAAAGCAAAAACAGTTGACTCCTCCCGTACTACCATTACTGAACTGATGATTCCCTCCTTCGCTAATTTTGGGGGAAAAGTACATGGTGGAATTCTTCTTTCCTTAATGGATAAAGTCGCTTATGCAGTAGCCACTCGACACTCAGGCGCCTATTGTGTCACCGTCTCTGTGGATGGGGTAGAATTCAGGCAACCTGTAGAAGTTGGGGAACTATTATCCCTCAATGCCTCCTTAAACTTTGTTGGAAACTCCTCTATGATTGTAGGAATACGTATTGAATCTCTTAATCCGAAGACTGGCGTTGCCAAACATACCAATACTTCGTACTTTACAATGGTTGCCAAGGATGATAAAGGAAAACCGATGAAAGTACCAAAATTGATACTTCAATCCAACGAAGATATCCGACGATTCTGGGAAGGCATAAAACTAAGAAAACTAAGACGCCAGATTCATGACCTTACGTTTAAAGAAGTCAAAGACCTTAGCTTTGATGCTATGGCAAAAGAGATTGAAACGGAAAGATGCATCATCAATAAGATGGTGTAATATCCATTGTTTCTTGCCTCCTTGCCATCTCGAATTATAAAAAAACAATACCTTTGTCTCATGCGTACTTATAAGAAACTATCAATACTGTTTTTAATGGCATTCCATTTGAGTGTCTATATCGCTCAAGATGATGATGTTATTTATGAAGAAGACAACTATAGCCACCTTAATTACAAGGCAAAAAAAGGCTTTATGTATGGACTGAACATAGGGTTGCTTCTAGCAAACAACGAGCCAGCACTCTTTTATAATGGCTCGGCTCCAAATAACATCTATAACTATTTGAGCAGTACCAATAGCAATTCCTACACCCAGATATCTAATTATGTTGGGAACTATAACTTTCATCTTGTAGAACTACCCGAAGAGATGGATTACAAACCTGCCGTTAGCTTTGGATTGAATTTAAGGTATCAAAAGAATTGGACGAACGCCTTTGTTGCAGACTTGAATTACAGTCAACTAAATGCAAGTGGACTTGTAGTCATTGAAGTAGAAAGACCTAATACAAGTGGAGCCACTCAAGCCAATTATGAGTACTTCCCTATCTACGGCAAAGAAACAAGACTGGTGGTAAGCGCTGGATACCAAATCACTTTGACAGACCCCTCTTCAATGGGCTTGATTTTTGAGTTTGGCCCTGTATTAACCTCAGTAAAAGTGAATAGGAATGCCTTCCGAGTGGGTGATCGTGAGTATAACATCCTTAGACCACAACTTTCTACTGGAGGGCAGTATATCAATAGAAAACAACCTACTGTCAATGATTTTGGTGGCTATGCTGCTGTTGGCTTCAATGTAGAATTTGATAAATTCACTATAGACGCATTGTTCCGAACATCGCTAGAACGAATCCAATTTGATCCGAATCAAGAAGCTAAGCACAAACTGCAATTCCTACCGCACTTACGTTTTTCCTATCGATTGTTAAAGTAAAAAAGGACGCTATTCTTTGTCTTCCTCTTTTTCGGACTTTGGCTCAGGGTCTTTCTTTACACAACGATTGATTGAAAAATAGATTGGATGTTTTTTGTTATACTTGGTAAGATAGTGAAAAATCAACTTTTCCTTCATTCTGCGAGACTCCAACCGATCAAACTCAACAAACAATGCATCATCTCTCGAAAGAATCTGCATAAAGTAATC
>JAJRRH010000026.1 GCA_024279715.1 Bacteroidota bacterium | reverse complement strand
TACGAGAAAATATTGTGCTTCACCCTAGGGGGGGGTCCTCACGACACCGAGTTCTCCTACAAAAGTTACATTTCGTCACTTATTGGGGCTGTAATTGATGGGGCTGTAAATATACAAGGAGGACTTCAACCAAATCTTTATCCAATTTCAATTAGTAAAATACCGATTGGAACAATAGAGTTTGATAAAATTGACGCGTCAATGCTAAGCAAAACATATCAAGCCGGAATAGAATCAGCTGTACATTTTTTTGACAATGAAGCCGTAATAATTCGCAATATACAATCTAACCATAACATATTAAAAACCTTCCCCCAGGCATTAAATCAATTGGTACTAGCGGAATCCAACGATTACAATACAATTCGACTGTCCTTCAATACCTGCGATCTTGCATATAAACTTTTTCCAACATTTTTATATTGGCTAACAAACGGAATTGATGTCTTTTTTTACACAACGAAAGTCGAACAAAACGAAGATAATCGTGGACATGAGAAATTCAGGAGATTTATTCTAAACAGTCTTGGAGCGAAAGTAATAGTCGCTGACTCGCTTCCATTTGAAGGCGCAGTTTTAACATCTTCTGACCAGCGAGACGATAAAGCAATCATCTTTCATGGCGAGCTTTCAAAAGAAATTGGCGGTGACGCAACGCTATATTCGGGGGCTTCAGATACCGTCGTAATCCACTCCTTGTTAAAGGACCTTAATTCAATAAGCACCAATTCCCTACCGCCCCAGCAACAAGGAAATATTTCAATTAGATCCGGGATGCGCCCAGAATTATTAGTCGCAATAAAAAAAGTAAAACAGTATCGCAGAGAAAATATCACCGTTAACTTTGAAACAATTAGCACTAAAAATATAGTTTTTCTAACCAAGTATGTGAAGTCTTACAAGTACAATCAAATCAAAAGATTTTTTTCTGTCTTTGATACGGAAAACATTGACCTATTCGAAAGCGCCTCTGTTGAGTGCCAACCGAATATAAGCATGCTTATTACACCTCCTGTAGTAGAATATCACGGTAGTTCTCATTATGTAATCGAAGGTAATAGCCGCTTAATATACTGTATACGCGAGCTTAAAATGAGCGAAGTCAGAGTTTTGGTAGTAGCAAACGTAACTTCTCCGCTACCAAGTAGCGGGCGTTATTCTTCAGAGAAAATTATTATTTCCGATGCAGGGGAAACAGGAGAAGATAGGTATGATGGATTTCAATTTTCAGATTATCGTTGGATTGAAAAAGCTGTTCGACCACCATCAAAATATATTTAGTGAAGAGGTCTGAAATGAACTCAACAGATATAATAAACTTATTGCTAAGAGAGCATTCTGAAATCGCTACTTATCGATACCTGCCGTTTATATTCGACAACAAGATTCAGGCAAGAATATCTGATTTTAATGTAGAAGAGAAGGCATCGGTTGAATTAGCAAAAGATTATAAAAAGAAATATTCCATTAGTTTTTGGGAGGCATATTTAAGATCGTGCGAAACAGAAAATAATATACAACGAAGACTAACGAAAGGTGCTTTATTCCATAAGCCCAACTCTGGGTACCTATACATTGAAAATGATGGTGTAGACTCACTAAAGAAGATACCTAAAGATCTATGCGTTGCGCTCAACTCCGAAGTCATTCTGAAAAATGGGACGAAAAGACACATTCCATTATTGGATTTTAAAATAAAATATTTCGACCGGAATCTACCTATTGTTCAAGAAATTCTTTATGCCTTAAAGTTGACCGGCGCTATTGTGAATAGCGGCAAGTCATATCATTTTATAGGGAATAGATTGGTAACGAGCTCCGAACTGACTGAACTACTAGCAAAATTCATTTTGCTGCATCCAATATCTGACAAGTCCTGGTCCGCACACCAAATAATTGAGGGGTCGGCTTCTATTAGAATTACAAAAAAGGACAATGTTTTCCCCTCGTTAATTGCTACGATTAATTAGCAGTAGACTTTTTAGCGAGTATAGATCTTATGATTGTTTGTTCTGCCATAGTCGTTAAGCGAAATAAAATCCTCTTGGCTAGGAGAGCAAACGGACATAGTCTTTCAGGGTATTGGGAGTTCCCAGGAGGGAAAAAAAGCCAAGATGAAACCATTTTTGAATGTGTAACCAGAGAGTTTTACGAAGAACTGTTCTGGTCAAGTCGAACCGGACACATTCACTTGAGACAGTTCATAGTTAATCGGCGACAAGCTGCCATTGGCAGTGTGTAACCGATCTTTGTTGTAGTAGCGGATGTAATCCGCTACGTCGTACTTCATGTGCTCTCGTGTGGGTTGAGCTACTTTTAATATCCAGTCATGCTTCAAGCTGCCAAAAAAACGTTCAACCACCGCATTGTCCCAACAAGCCCCGACATCTCCCATCGAAGCACGTAGGCCATGACATTCTAATAAATGTCGGTGCGACTTGCTCGTGTACTGTGACCCGCGATCACTGTGGAACACTAAACCCTTGTTGAACGGAGCCGCTACGCGGCAAAGTTGTAAATTCTCTCAAAATTAAGTATCCCCTCTCTCGCCCAATAAAGGGCTACCAACGAGAGGGTTTACCCATGAACGACGCACAGCAAGCGCACTACC
>JAJRRH010000025.1 GCA_024279715.1 Bacteroidota bacterium | reverse complement strand
CTGCACCTGACACAGCTTTTGTTGCTGCTCCACCGATAGAAGATAGTCCTAGTGTATCAAATAAAGATGAAGGCATTGCACTTTTTATATAGTCTTTCTGACCACCCAAAAGTTTCCCAAGTCCAACAGCATTTAGTGCTTTTCCTTTTACATATTTCCCAACAAACCCCATTAATAATGGCGCAGCCATACTCAATAGTTTTGAAGAAGAACCTCTCCCTAATCCTGATGACTTGGTAATGGCATCAATTACGCTACCAGCTTTGCCTCCTAAAAGGCTTGTTACCAATTCACCTCCCTTATCGAAGAAGTTACTGCTATTATCACCCGTTATTAAATCCGTAATATTATCCATGACACTATGGTCAGATGATAAAAGATCTTTTAATAGTCCGGCAGCACCAGAACTTGTGGATGCTTTACTTGCTAATGAGCCAAGTAAACTAGCTGCTACTCCACCTAATGCAGAGCCTGTGTTAGATTCAGATTCGCCAAGCATACTGCTTATACCTTTCATAGCCGCTCCGGACAACTGATCTTTAAATAAATTAAGTAAATTAACTGACATGTTTAATTATGATTATAGTTTGTATTACAAATCTAATCATTTATATGGAGAAACTACCATTTTGTTAATAATTAGATTACCAAGAATGGCTTTAGAATTACTAAAATCAAAAAAATATATTGGAAACTTAACCCAAAGAATTCATCAATTTTTCATTGATTAATAAACACCTGCAATTTTGGAGTTTTACAAACACCCAAATTTGGGTGTTTCTAAATCGGAGTTTCACGCTTTGCTTTACACAAGCCAGCTCGCAGCTCTGCTGAGCTTGTCGAAGTATTCTACAAGAAACTTCGTCTTTGTATGAATAAAGCGGGTTAAGAATGGATTAAATCATCCTTCTTCGTCTGAAAAAGAAAATTACCGACAATGATGAAGCATTTATCATTCTCAATGGATTTGACAATTCCTTTTTGTTTTGTTTTTACAATTATCACACTATCTCCTATGATTATTGGCTTTTGCAGCTCCTTTACTGACTTTTCCGTTTTAGTAACTTTTTGTTTGATTTGCTTCAGTTTACTTTGCTTTAATCGCTTGTTCATTTTCTGAATATTATCTTTCTTGAATTTGCTTTTTTCAATTGCCAAATATTTTGTTAGCTCTACAAGTAGTGCTTTATTGTTTTTGCCAGGCTTATATTTACTAACAAATTGAGACATTTTTTTACCTGCAATGATGAAGTGATTGTTCATTTGCACAAACTCCTGTTGGGATATTTTCTGTTGCTTTATTTTTTCGCTTAGCAATTCATAATCCTCTTTGGCTCTGGTAGAATGAGATGCTTTGTCCTTTAAGGATTGATTTCTTCTTTCATATACCGTCTTTTCAATCTGTAGTGTGGCTATTAACTTGTCCATTTGAACTCTCTCAAGGCTTAGCTTTGATTTCGCTCTTTGGATGATACTATCAGGAATGCCATTCATTTGTGCAACTTCAAATGTAAATGAACTGCCTGGCTGACCTATTGATAATGTGAATGTTGGCGCCAATGTAATCTGGTCAAATAACATACAGGCATTTATAGCTCTTTCCAATTCGCTTGCCTGTAATTTAATATTGGCGTAGTGTGTTGTCAATACAGCAAACATTCTCTTTTTATACAATGACTCAAAAATAGCCTCCGCCAATGCGCCTCCTAATTCTGGATCAGAACCAGAACCAAACTCATCTAGTAATAAAAGGCTTTTGTTATCTCCCTCGTTAAGGAATTGATTCATTCGATTTAATCGATAACTATAGGTACTTAATTGATTTTCTATAGACTGGTTATCTCCTATATCTGATAGAATTTGATTAAACCAGCCAAAAGTACTTTTTGGATGTGCGGGCACTAACAATCCTGATTGAAACATTAGTTGAAGGAGCCCAACTGTCTTTAAAGTGATAGACTTACCACCAGCGTTAGGACCAGAAATAACTAAGAAATGATTGTCACGATCCATCTTAATGGACTGTGGGTAGGTCGGTTTTCCTTCCTTCGCATTATTCAAAAATAGCAAAGGATGAATGGCATTGATAATATCTACGTACGGCTCCTCTACATACTTTGGCTTTATCCCTTGCATGCTTTCCGCTAGTTTGTACTTCGCTTGTATGAAATCCAATCTATTCAGTAGTTTTTGACAAGTTTTGATAAGGGGTAATTCTAACCTAATCTTAGTGGTAAGATCTTTTAGTATTTTTAGAATCTCATCTCTTTCGTTGGAAAATAGATTCATTAAAGACTTGTTGGATTCTATGTTAGCGCTTGGCTCTATGTACGAGAAACCACCAGTTTTAGAAACCCCCAAGACATTTCCGGGGACTTTACGTTTGTAGGTAGATATTATCGTGAGCACCCTTCGTTCATCAATAAAAGTTTCTTTGGTGTCCCCCAAGTATCCTTTTGCCTGTAGTTTTCTAATGATTTGCTCAAAATTTCGGTTAATTTCCCGCTTTGTGGATCGGATACTTGTACGAATTCTCATCAATTCATCCGATGCATCATTTTTAATATTCATCTTCTTATCGAAGACCTCCTCTATATTCTTTATGATAATGTCCGAGGATTCTATTCTACGAAAAATACGATATAAATACGGGTATTGCCCATCATACTCTTCCATAAATCGAATTAACTCATTGCATAGATATGAATTGTTGAGTAATTTTATGAAGGCTTCAGAAGGTAGGATATATCCTTCTATTTTGAGTTTTTTTATTTCTGAAGATAAATCATGAAAGTCAAGTCGTGGTAAGACTCTGTCAGGACTGTTCTTTATCTTCATGAACTCACTTGTAAGTCCCAATTCTCTATCCACTTCACTCAAAGTCTGATATGGCTGAAGTAGTTTGACAGTACCTCTCGAGGTTTCGGCTATGCAAAAGTCTTGAAGGAGTGTTTTGATCTTGTCAAATTCCAGTTCGGTGGCACTCTGTTGGTCAAAAAGAAACATGAAAATGATTATCCATTGTAATAGCCGCAAAGATAATAAAGTTAATAAAGCCCTATTACAAAGATTTTGAACACAAAAAACCCGTATTTCAACAGGTGAAATACAGGTTAATAATTAGTTATACTCAGTAATATTACTTTGCTAATGCAGCATTAAGGTCAGCAATAGTTTTTGCCATTGCTACACCTGGTAGTTTTACTGGAGCAGCTACTTGCGCAACAAAAGTACCTTTTACTTCCCCTGTTTTATAGGTAGTAAATCCAATTCTGTATAAACCAACAGTCAAAGCTTTGGTAGGATCACTAGCCACGCTAGTATATCTTAGCAATGAATTGTAGCTACTTCCACTTGGTTGTTTTGGCATTTCGCCACTGTCATCATTAGTAGTCAGTGTCACCCAAGTTGCAGACTTAGCATTTTCTTCAGTTATATTGTCTTTGCTAACGATAGTTGATCTCTCGAGAGTAATGTACGTGTCAAAGTAGTCCTCAGAATCAGCATGTGCTTCGTAAGCTTCAGATTTAGTTGCTTTTTTATCTTTTACTTTTCCAGCAGGTGACATCATTCTAACTCCTAATTCAGGTGCTACAGCAGGTATCCATACGTAGATGTAGTAGAATTTTTTACCATCTTTTACTTCATCTTCATTACCAGGCTCAGCATAACCCATATATGTGATAACATCCGTATAAGGTACTCTTATTGTTTTACCAGCTACTGTCTTGCTAATGTCACTACCAAATTTCTTAAGTTGAGCAGTTCCATTGAAGCTAAATCCCAAGGTTAGGATTATTGCGATTATTGTTGTTTTCATTTTCATAATTTGATTTGAATTTTTGATTTGTATATTAAGTTATAATTCAGATTAAGCTTTATTCTAATATTATTTCAGCCCATCCATTTATTCTTTGCAAATCTACGTTTGACAGTGACAAATTCTTTTTTTCTGATACACATTATGACGCGCATTGGTCTAGTTGTTGGGGTAGTTTGTCGAAAATTTATTATTCCTAATAAAAATCACGTCGTATTTATTCAGATTATACTCTCCACTATCATACATCTTGAATATAATGAATACTTCGGCTTGCGACTCTACTTATTATGATTAAATGTCCGTATTATCCCGCTTTATTCATACAAAAACGAAGTTTATTGTATGAATGCGAGATGGGTTGTGTGAAGCAAAGCGGGTAACCCCGATTTAGAAACACCCAAATTTGGGTGTTTGAAAAACTCCAAACTTGCGGTGTTAGTTAATCGCTGAAAAATTGATGAATTTTTCGGGTTATTACATGCAATCACTGTGTTGTCTCGATGCTCTTCTGCCTGGCACTCTCAATTTCAATTTTATTTTTGCTAGCAATGCGTTCCTGCGAGGTTAGCTCTAGGCTATAGAAGCCAAATTCTTCTGTCACCTTGCCCCTAAGCAGGTAACAGCCTGGCCCTCGGAAGGGGTATCGTGCAGCAACTTGGGGAAAAGAGACAGTATCTATCCAGTCTCCTTTGAGGTCGATGAAGGTGCCAAAATACATGTGCTTTCCTTGCTTTGTTCTCGTTCTTTTGACATGTACAAGATATCCTATGATATGAATATACTGCTTCAAATACTTCGGGAAGTTCTGCGCTACCATTCGTTCATCTGGCAGCTCTTTAACAAGAAAAAAGGGGGAGTGAGAGACCATAAAACCGAGAAGTTCTAGCTCATCATAGGCGTCTTCAAGGGGGTGATGTGATAGTGCAGGCAGTGTATAATTCTTAGATCTTATTTTGAACAATGTTGGATGGGAAGTCGCCACTGTATGATTACTCAACAGCAAATAAGCGCGCCACATCAATTCTTTTTTATTGTTCTGTGTAAACCTGAAGCTCCCTACATTTATCAGCAGCACCACCTGCTCTATGGATAAGGATACATTTTCAATAAAATCTTCGAGGCTCTCAAATTCTCCAGTAGCCACTCGTGCAGTGATGATTCTATTGATTGTCTCTCGCTCGATACCATTGATGAGTGCAAACCCCAGATATATCGTTTTGCCATAGATCATCGTATTGGCTTCGCTGTTATTCACACAAGGAAGCTCAATGTGAGCACCTTGCCGACGGGCTTCATGCAAATAGAGTTCCCGAGTGTAAAATCCTCCTCCATTGTTAATCGTAGCCACCATGTATTCCAATGGAAAATGGGCCTTGAGATAAAGACACTGATAGCTCTCTACAGCATAGCTTGCAGAATGACCTTTGGCGAAGGCATATCCTGCAAAACTCTCTATCTGCGTCCATACATCTTGTACGTAAGTAGGATTTCTTTTCTTTTCCTCACAATTGGTAAAAAACTTGTCTTTGACCGCTTGAAATTCCTTTCTCGATCTGAATTTTCCGCTCATACCTCTTCGCAATACATCAGACTCTCCCACACTAAGACCAGCAAAGTGGTGCGCCACCTTTATTACATCCTCTTGATAGACCATGACCCCGTAGGTCTCCGGCATCAACTTGTATAAAATTGGGAATGTCTTTTGAGCCCATTTCCTGCGCTCTGGATTTCTATGTCGCAGGATATATTCTCTCATCATACCACTCTGTGCTACGCCTGGTCGTATGACTGAACTTGCGGCTACAAGGGCAAGGTAGTCATCTACTTGCAACTTCCTAAGTAGCATCCGCATGGCAGGAGATTCTATGTAGAAACAACCAATGGCAGCAGCATTTCTAAGCAGATTATTAGACGGGCTGTCTTTTTTTAATTTGGTGATGTTGTGAATATCTACTTCTTGTCCATCTCTATTGTGCTTGATGATGGCTAAGGTATCCTTAATCTTAGCAAGCCCTCGCTGTCCGAGTATATCAAACTTGTAGAGTCCAATGTCTCCCGCTATGTACATGTCAAACTGTGTGGTCGGAAATCCCTTCGGAGGCATAAAAGTAGCCCCATAGTGATGGATGTCTTTTTCAGATATGATGATGCCGGCAGAGTGTACCGTCAGGTGGCTCGGAAATCCGTGTAGGTATTCTGCATATCTATGGACGATCCTGCCTATGTCATCGCCGGCATTTGTATTGCGCTGTAGTTTTTTTATCTCATGGCTGGGTAACCCAAAGACTTTGGCAATCTCTCTAATGACTGATCTCTTCTGAAAAGTGCTATAGGCAGCAAGCAATGCACTATTAGGGAAAGTATCGAAAATATATCTTGTGATATCTTGACGTTCTTTCCATGAGAAATCAATGTCGAAGTCGGGTGGATTTTTTCTAAACAGATTAATAAATCGCTCGAAGTATAGATCTAGTTCAATGGGGTCGACATCGGTAATACGCATCAAATAGGAGGCAATGCTATTGGCGCCACTGCCTCTTCCTACATAGAAATATCCTTTATGTCGTGCATACTTCACAATCTTCCATGCGATGAGAAAATAGGATACATAGCCTTTCTGTTCAATAATTATTAATTCTTTGTCGATGCGTTTGAGGATGCGCTCACTCACACGTTTATAGCGATAGGGGATACCTTTATAACAGAGGTGACGCATGAGTCTGACATCGAGGTTGGCGTTATTTGTATAGGTCTGTTTATTGTTATGACCATCGGTAAGGTCAAAATCAAAGTCAAAGGAAGACGAAGAGAGGATATGCTTTGTATTAGACAATAGAAGAGGGTAGAGTCCGAATTTTTCTTGAAGAGCATGTGCGGACATCATGACTTCATCTGGTCGGGCTTCTTCTGTCTTTGGCATCTGTGAGAGCAGCATATTATTATCTATGGCACGAAGGATACGATGGCAATTGAAGTCTTTTTTGTTTCTAAAAGTCACTGGCTGTAGGATGACCATCTTGTCTTGCCTATCTTTCCAAGGACCAAAAGGCAGTCTGTTGGCATCCGAGACTCTCAGTCCGATGTATTCATTGTAGCTAAGCTTGTCGGGCACTTTTTTTCCATAGGGATAGATAATCCATGCATTGGAAAAATCAGGGGGGATGTCTGGAAAGTCCTTCTTCTGGTGCAGATGATCGGACAAGAAGGCATTGAGTTCATAGAAGCCGTCATTATTTTTGGCGATACCGACATACTGCTGTTGCGCACCATTTCTAAAGTCGATACCTACGATGATGTTCAGTCTCTTGCCTTGCGCTTGTCGTTTCAAATCAAAAACAGCAGAAGTATTGTTGATATCTGTTAGCACCAAAGAGGTAACCCCATTCTTTTCCGCTTCGTCAATTAATTGCGCAGGAGATAACGTGCCGTATTTCAGGCTGAAATATGTATGACAGTTTAGGTACATCTTCGTATTGTGTTTTGATACTTAGTGTCTGGCTGCAGATAGGTAATGCTTTGGCATCAGACGATATAGAATAATTTTATAAGTCGCACAAAACCTCCATTCTTTTGATTTCAGCTATTTCCTACCAACCAGGCACTACCTATATGCTCCTGTGTGCGGGCACAAAATTGGGCTCTCCACTGAATGGGTTTTGGAAATGACCAATACCAGTAGTGTCCATTGTTGCGACTCTTCGGATGGCATTTTGTCCATACCTATTTCGGATATTATCCATGGCTTGATAGAGATTCATTATCTCTTCAGAGTCTTCAAAAAGATTGATCTGATAGCCACCGCTCACCAAGTGGCTAAATCGTACACCGACGAGACGTATGAGTACTCTCCGACTATATAATCCGTCAAATAGATCCATTACGGTCTTGATAAGCACATGGTCACTAGAAGTGTAGCTTATCCTCGACTGCTTGCTATGGGTGTCAAAATCGGAGTAGCGTATCGTCACGGTCACGCAAGCGGTGAGCTTGTTGCCTTTGCGAAGATAGTACGATAGCTTCTCTGCCATGGTGCATAGTATCTCTTTTATCTTCTTCACATCGGTACTGTCTTTGCCGAAAGTCAAAGAGGAGGAGATAGATTTTTTTTCTCGGAAAGGGATGACTGGCGTATTGTCTATTCCATTCGCTTTTTTCCAGATGGCGACACCATTTTTTCCCATAATTTTTTGCATAAGTTCGAGCGGCATCTCTTGTATGGTTTTTATCTTTTCTACACCTAGTCCACGAAGCTTCTTGTAGGTAACATCTCCCACCATGGGTATCTTTTTTATGGATAGGGGGGATAGAAATTGTTTTTCTTTTCCTTTCTCAACTTGTATATGTCCGTTGGGCTTGGCTTCACCGGTACTTATTTTAGCCACTGTCTTAGAGCTTGATATGCCGAGAGAGATGGGTAAATTGGTCTCTCTAATGATCCGCTCTCTAAGTTCTACCGCCCACTTATAGCTGCCAAAAAAACGATCCATTCCCGTCATGTCAATGTAAAATTCATCGATGGAGGCTTTTTCATATAGTGGAGCTTCCTCTCGTATAATATCTGTCACCATGGCAGAATACTTGCCATAGATACCCCCATTGCCACGAATGACGATTGCCTCTGGGCATAGCTGCTTTGCCATACGCATAGGCATGCCTGAGTACACCCCAAACTCACGTGTCTCATAACTGCATGCAGATACAACGCCACGATTGCTAGTGCCTCCCACAAGCACAGGTTTTCCAACAAGTGACGGGTCTAATAGTCGTTCGCAGGACACAAAAAATGTATCCAGATCCATGTGTATTATCGTTTTCATTCTTTTTAATTTTAATCCAGATTATGCATTAGATAATCTACTCCTTATTCTAATCATTGATCCATAATCGCTCTCTTAATTTTTCCTTCATACATCATGTCGGCTCGATGCTTCTCTCACAAAAAACCCTTCTGGCGTTACGCCCCTTGCCTCAACACTTCAATAAGTTCAGTGAAGCTCATCGCATTACTATTCTCTAATGCATAACATGGGTTTGCACAATCTTTATTTGGAAAAAAAATCAATCCATCCTTTGACGATTCAAAACTAGTTAATATATTTGTCATTCGTTGATAATATATTTTACAAATGTTGAAATTTGCACAAAACATAAAATACTTGAGAAACAAGAGAGCCGTATCACAGCAAGCATTGGCTGATGAAATGAACCTTACACGAGGGCAGCTGGCATCCTATGAAGACAATAGGGCAGAGCCCAGTCAAGAGACATTGATAAAGTACTCCAAGCAGTTCAGACTACCTATAGATGCGTTGATTAAAAATGATCTAACAAGATCCAAAGAGGATGGCTATATTGATATTGGCAGCAATCGAATATTATTTCCGGTACTTATCAATGAAGACAATGAAGATGTGATAGAGGTAGTGCCTATCAAAGCTTCGGCAGGATACCTTGAAGGGTATGCCGATCCAGAGTACATCTCCAATTTGCCTCAGATGAAGCTACCATTTGTACCTTCGGGCAAGCACAGAGCATTTCCTATCAAGGGAGATTCAATGGAGCCATGGGTACGTGAGGGAGCATTCATTGTCGCCAAGTACATGGAGGATGTACAGGATGTGCGAAATGGACAAACCTATATCGTGGTCACACGTGATGATGGATTGAGCTATAAAAGAATCTACACCTCGCTGATGAAAGATGGATTCATCACCCTCCAATCCGACAACAAAGAATATCACCCGTATGATGTACACTTGGATAATGTTCTGGAACTATGGGAGTTTACCTGCAAGATAGACCTACAAGACTATGATGAGCAAGAGCTAAACCTTCAGAGTATCATGCAGATGATGAGAGGATTGCAGATAGAATTACAAGAAATACGTGCAAAAGTAGGATGATATAGACGAAAGACTAATTGTGTAAAACTGCAAATTGTTAGTTTTTTGCATGACATATCTCCTATAGCCAAATTTGTATTTGACTACCTTTACGCCAAACGAATACGGTCATGGCAAAAGACATTAGCGAGCACATAAAATATGTACGGCGGGAGTTCAATGACACTCCCTTATTAGAGAAAGACATAATGGATAATCCAATGGATCTATTTAGCCAATGGATGGAAGAGGCCACTGCCGCTGATCTACTTGATCCATTCGCCATGTGCTTTAGCACTGTGGACAAAATAAAGGGAGTAGACTCAAGGATACTTTACCTGCGAGGGATGACAGATGAGGGCTATATTTTTTACACGAATTATGACAGTGACAAGGGACGGCAGATATTGGAAGATCCACGGGTAGGACTCAACTTCTTCTGGAATGAAATCAGTAGGCAAGTGAAAATCAATGGTGTGGCATCAAAAATAGATAGTCAAGTATCCGATGAATATTTTGCCAAAAGACCACGAAGAAGTCAGCTTGGCGCATGGGCTTCAGATCAAAGTCAGGTTTTGCTCAATAGAGATGCGCTAGATAAAAAACTTGAAGAAGTAGAGAATACATTTGAAAACAAGGAAGTAGAACGACCACCAAATTGGGGAGGTATCATTGTAAAGCCTACCTATTTTGAGTTCTGGAAAGGGCGTGCCAGTCGATTGCATGATCGGTATACCTATGAATTGATCGATGGTATATGGAAGGTAAAAAGACTATCCCCTTGAAATCATACTTAGAAAAGCGAGCTCTTTTTCCATCTCAAATAGCAGAAAGCCCTAAGTTAAACCTCTATAACATCATTGTCATACCGTGCTATAATGAACCGATGGTGGCACAAATAGTAGATTCATTATCTCAATGTGAGAAGCCGAATAAAGCGGTGGAAGTTATTATAGTCATTAACGCTTCAGAGGTAGCTAGCCCTGAAATTGTTGTACAGAACAATATAAGTGAGAATACATTAAAGGAATACATTTCTAATGAAGAGCTGCCCTTTGACCTACATTACATGGCACATAATAGTCTACCAAAAAAACATGCGGGTGTTGGATTAGCCCGCAAGATAGGCATGGATGAAGCTTTGTACAGGTTGGAGCAGGTACATGACATGCAAGACGCTTACACGCCATACGGTGTCATCACCTGCTTGGATGCAGATTGTACAGTGGCGAAAAACTATCTGCTATCTATTGAAAATCATTTTTTGGACAATGAAAAATGTCCGGGAGCGTCGATAAAGTATGCGCATAACATAGATGATGTCAGTGAAAACACAAAGGAAATTATAGACTATGAACTGCATCTAAGATACTATAATCAAGCGTTGAAATACATTGGACTTCCGTATGCATATCACACGGTAGGCAGTTCAATGGCAGTACGCGCCGATGCTTATGCCCTACAGGGTGGAATGAATAAAAGAAAAGCAGGAGAGGACTTCTATTTTTTGCACAAATTCATCGCATTATCGGGATTCGGTCATATCAACGACACGACAGTATACCCTTCATCACGAACATCTGACCGAGTACCATTTGGTACTGGGCGGGCAATGCTACAAATGAAGGAAGTTAAAGGAGAGTATATGACTTATCCATTCAGGGCATTTGAAGAATTAGAAGTATTGATAGAGAGTCGTTCACTAATCTATAAGGATGGAGGCAATGATTTTCATCATGTAATTGAAAGACTTTCCAAGGATTTAGCGAACTACTTAATCAACAACATCAAATACATTGAGGAGTGGCATGAAATTGCGGATAACACTTCGAGTTATTCAAACTTTGAGAAGCGTTTTTTCAAGTGGTTGAATGCTTTTTGGGTGATGAAGTATTTAAATCATTATCGGTTGGAAAGGGGAGGAGTAACAGTAAATACAGCCGCAGCTATACTTTGTTCTAAGTTAGGAAATAGCCAAGAGCACTTGTCTGCCAAGCAACTATTAATGGCTTATCGTATCTTAGAGAGAGAGT
>JAJRRH010000002.1 GCA_024279715.1 Bacteroidota bacterium | reverse complement strand
TGAAATCATTGAGCAAGACCAATTACAGGAATTCATTAGATATTGAAGAATCAATTAAATTCTCCACCTACTATAATATTCCACTCTCGCTAGGTCTTCATTACAAAAAGGAATTAAGCGAAACATTTTCACTGTATGGTTTGGCGGGACCGAGTGTTAACTTTCTCAAGATTTCAAAAGCAACCTACACCTATGATCCGACAGGCAGTTACTCGTTCACGGCTCTTAATACCTTCCAACTTGCTTATTCACTTGGCATCCGAGTAGAGGTAGGCGTTACCCTGAAAGGTAAATACAATATTGGTATTGGATACAATGCACTCGGTAGACATTCCATAGGGAGTACGATACAGGTTCTTGATTCTGATGGCGACTCTGACGGCGACACCTACGTTACTGGCAAAAGCATCACACTTGTTAATCTCAAATTTGGTATTAATATTTAGACTATTAATGAATAGTGGTTGGTAGATAGAGAACACCTGTTCTCGGAAAGGCGGTCAGGGATGACCGTCTTTTTTGTGCTATGATATTATCAGCTACATGAATGTAAGAAGACTTCCAAAAGGGAGTCTTTTTCATTTGAATCTCAACATGATTCGATAACGTTTAGAACAAGGTTCGATAACCCAAACAACTTGGAAACAAGTCAATAATGGTGGCACACTTGGGCATGAAAATACGACACGCAATTATTACCGTAGACTTTTTAGAAAAGCTACGACAGGGGGCTGAAAATGAAAAACTAGCCCTAATTTCCAAAGCCTACGAGGTGCTCCTGACCAAGGAAGAACTCGTTGCGGTCATCCAATACATGTTCGAAGGAGAAGCTGAAAAAGAACACAAAAACCTCAATGAAAAAACGAGCGAGGAGTTACTGACCATCATCGATGATCAATACTACATTCTGTGTTGGATGATTGATGAGGTGTTCGGTGATTACGCTTTGTAAGTCTCTCATTAAGAGCTTAATCATTTCTCTTGCCAATCATAAGGACGTTCATCGTCTCCTCGCGATTGCCAGTAGGCATCGTTGTTGTCGTTTAATTGGTTTGAGTGATTATCTAAGTCTTCTTGAGAATAATCATTGTCTTTTGGGTCAAAATTCATAGTGTATTGATTATAAGTTATATATACATGTAATGCGGAAATTTCTATTCGTTACATTCTACTATGAAAAAACGCCACCAATATGGGGCGTTTTTGTATTAAATTTGAAGAGGATTTAATGAAATATTAATTCATACAAACCCCAACAAGATAGTAACCACGGCACTAACCAGATAAGGTGATTTAAACCAAAATCGCTAAAATCATTGAGGTCTGTATATACTCTATCTTCTTCAGGCATTGTGTCTTTCATTCTTGTAAATATTCCTATGTCTTTTTCTCTCTTTATCATAACTTAATCAATTTAGGGTTGGGACATACCTATTACAGAAAAGATGTGTCCGAACCCCACATTGATTGTAGCCAATCTGTTCCTCATTTATAATATCATGATTTTTAGAATATTGCAAGTTCAGAATATAATTACTACATTCATCGAGAACAAAACCACTACTCACATGAATCGACTACTGTTCTTTAGTCTATTGATTTTTATTCTTTCTGGATGCTCAAAGCAAGATGATAATAGGGATATATTAATGGTATCAAGACCCTCAGCAAACTGATTTTTTTCATAAAAAAAACAATAAAAAAGTAATAAATACCGTTATTTTTATACATTTGAATGTAATTATTCACCTAAAAACGCACTTAATAACTCAACTTTTGTTTTATCTCAAACACCCCTTAGCTATTGATATACTTGCTTTATTGCAATAAAACGAGTATATTTATGTTGGAGAAAAAACCACTATTTAATATTAATTTAATACATTTGCAAAAAAGTACTAGTAATCGTTTTTACTGCTTTGGTACAATTTTAGCTATTTGTTATATAAAACAAAAAATATGGACACTTTAGAGAAACTGAGTCTCTACTTTGAAAACACACCAGAAAAACAAATTCTGGCTGATATTAAACATGCACAGAGATACGACGACCTTAATGAAGAGAATATCTTGATTGAAGACCTTGTAACAGAATGGGCTTTATCTCATCATTATCCGTATAGAAATATTGATTTTGATGAAAAAATTGAATTCGATAAAATGGAATCTTTTTCCTCATTATTATCTAACAAACCTCTGAAAAATTCAGAGGTTTTTTTGTATCTTTGAATTATGAGCAACACTCCAAAATTTTCATTAGAAGATATTGTTTTTGAAAAAGTTTTCCTAAATACATCAGCAGCACCTAGAAAAGGGCATTCAGACCTCAAATTTAAGACGCATGGGACATTAAACACAAAAGAAAATGAATATCATCTCACATTAAAATTTTACTACTTTGATGACGAGAATAAAGAACCGAATGAAAATAGTTTTGAAAACTTTGTATTCACTGAATTATTAGCAGTTTTCGAATTTGAAGAAACGGTTGAGTTCAAAACTATTCCTAAGCATTTTTGGAGTAATTCAATTGCAATGGTTTATCCATATATCCGTGCCTTTCTTACAAACCTTGTTTTTCAGGCTGATATAAAACAAAAGTTTATTTTACCTACTTTAAACTTATCTGGATTAGGAAGTGAATTAAAGAACAACACTTCCATTAAGTAAACATACAATACCTAACTTGTCAGAAAAGAAAATCTTATATCAATGTAAGAGTAATCATAGTCGTTTTGACGATGAAAGAAATGCTCCAATGTATTGTGACGATAAAGTCGCTTGGGGTGGAGTTGGATACTATTTTTGGGATTCATTCATAGAATTGGGTCATTTTTGGGGAGTAAAGAAAAAAAAGAGTAATTATCTCATAGCTAAAGCTGAAATTGATTTCTCTAATAAGTGTTTTGATTTACACAATAACCCAGAACACATGAAGACTGTTAGCACTGCAAAAAATGAAATTTATAGTCGACAAAAAAAATCAAATAGTGAGCCTGTAACTCTTTGTACCATAATTACATTATTGAAAGACAAAGGGATTTTAGATAATTATGAGGCATTACGATTTTTAGGTAAGAACTCAATTAACCCAAAAACTTCTAAAGAGTTTACATCTCTTTTATCCGTTTCTACTGACCCTTTAAAAAAACAACAAACCGTTGACCTTTGCCCTCCTATTCAGCTTTGCCTTTTTAAATCTAATAGTCTCAATTTAAGGAATTATAAAATAGTGTTTGATTCAAGAAATAACACAAAATACAAAAGGAGTTCTTGAGAAAATTATTCAGAAATTAACAACGAACATCATTACCTCAAAAAAAACACCTCAAAATGAGGTGTCCGAGACAAAAGTCTCTATGTAGTTGTTTGTTTAAAGCCATTAATTCGAATCACATGATCGCGAGATGACTTGGCATCTTTTGACTCAATGCGTATCAATCGTTGGCTGTTAAAGAGGGAACGACACTTGATATTGAACTCTGTATAATTGAATGCATCCTCCTTGTTTTTAAAGGATGTAACATACGATTCGTAGAGATCGCCATTAGTCATTTCACCCTTTGGGGTTTTCGAGAGAGTTTCAAAGGCAAGCTCTGCGACTTTGTTCAAACCGTTTCCGAGGTCTTGGGTATCAATACCCAGCTCTTCCAATCGTTTAAGTTGATCAGGACTTGCGTATTTCACAAAAGTGATGAGGTCACGTTTTGAATCTCGCAGTCGGTCCTGTACCTCTCGCTTGTAGGATTTAGCATTTTCAATGAGTTCATTTTGCTCATTGAGGGCAGTTTGATCTTCAGTGATATTTGCTATCACGCGATCAAGAATACCATCGTTTGGGTGGCTCTCAGCTTTTTTTGCCTTCGGCACCTCTTTGATTTGTTTATTCATAATTGTTGTATTTAATTGTGTTGTGATGTTGAGTGAAGGCAGATGACATTAAATAGATGGTCATAGTCATCTTTCATAGCTTCATCGAGAACAGCTGAAATTTCAGTTGTGCTCCAGCCTTCTTTACGTGCCTTTTGTTTAAAAATTCCCATGATGGCAAAGGCATTTTCACCGTAGTGATAGGTGAAATCATGGTTCACCGTTTTATCGATTACTTTTTCCATATTCTTATCTGTATTGATTACGTTTTAGATTCTCCCTCGCAGGTCTCATAGCCAATGATGTACACTTCAACTTCCCCTAGAAGTTCTCCGTTTACATCAAAGATTTCAGCATATTTCAAGGGTACTTCGTTTGATCCTACGATGATATCTGAGATACCAAAGCGAACACAACGTGTATCTTCCTTTGCATCAGAATCATCGCTTTCAGGAGTATTCGTGTATAAACAGATAGTCTTCCAGAAATGTGCATCCGTTCTTTGATATATTGCCTCTCTATAGAAGGTATAGACTTCATCTTGCGTCCATCCGTTCCTTATAGCTTCGCTGACGAAGGCATTCATTATTGTTCCTGCGGGTTCTTCTTTGAGATGAGTGAGATCAATTGGAACGTGTTTATCTATGTTTTTTTCCATGTGATGAGATTTAATTGTTTCCTTCTTTTGTCCAGAGTTCCTTCGATTCTTCAAATCCAATCCATGCTCCATTTTTGTCATATCCCCTTGCTCCGAGTTCATATCGAATGAACTTTTCTAATGGAATGTTGAGTGAAATGATAAAGCGGAGTATGTCTCCATCAATGTTTGAGAATAGACTTCCAATCTCTTCCCAATGATCGAGTGGATTTGGGTCTTGTCTGATCCAGTTAATGGTTTGAAAACTCAAATGGGTATAGTTATCATAGAGTTTTTGAATGCTCGGGTTTTCAAACATATCAAGGACATCTGATGAAACAACAGCATAGTTGTTTTCTGGTCCTTCGATGACAGAAAAGAGAATGTTCTCTATTCCTTTTGTCTTGTCGTTGAGCCACAGAGCTTCATCAATGGCTCGGTGTACATCTTCGTGAAGATTACACACGTTACTTATTGCTGTATCCATAAGGCATAAATTTTAATGTTTACTTCTTGACCGACGGGAACTGCCTCAAGGGCTTCTTCGTGGGTTTCATAATACTTGGATGGTGGCGAGTACACAATATATTTGTCGCACTCTTCCACCGAATCAGAAAATAATCCAAAGACACGTTTTACCGAACTGGTTGCTTTTCGTTTGAGTGAATGATAATTGCTAAAATCATATTCATCCCACGATGCAATTGGCTTGGTACAGAGATAATGGGTATAGCACCCAAGATGATGGAGCATAAAGACAACATCTTCTTGAATGACTTTACTGTCTTCTCCAAAGTGGGAGGTATACCGAAGTAGCACATCATACTTTTGGTCTAGTGATAGTTCCTTGGTCTGATTGATGACAAGAGTCACATCGGTGTCACTCCATCCTTGTTCTCGTGCTGCCACTTCAAAGGCTTCGAGCATAAAAGGGGATCGTTTGAATGGGTACAGATTGATGTGTACCCGTTTGTCTACAAGTTTATTCATACATATATAATTTTAGGGTTGTGTGGAATATTCCACTCATCCAAGAATACCCTCATCTGAAAATGAGAAATGGTCTTCTGTGGTGATGACAATATGATCTAAGAGGTCAATTTGAAAGAGATCAAGTGTTTTTTGAATCGCTTTTGTGAGATAGGTATCTTGTACAGATGGCTTTTTCGAACCTGAAGGATGGTTATGAACCAAAATCACTACAGTTGCGTGTGATAGGAGGGCGAGTTGTACAATTTCTTTGGGATTTGCGACTGTTCCAACGTCAGAACCTTCTGATATTTTTGAAACGCCCAAAACACAACTAGCTCGATTGAGTAAAATCACCCAAAAGCATTCTTTGTAATCCACGCGATCAATTATATCAAGGTCATGCATCATTTTGACACACTCGTGACTTGATTTAATTTTACGCATGGAATCGTACAATGGTCGTTTGTAGTTGATAAATACGAGTTGAGGAATAATTTCCCCAGAAGGATTTTTCATTGATATACGTATTAGAAAGTGAGTATTGAATTATTGAATAGGGTAGTTTGCTGTCAGCAATTCTACTTTCATCCCTTGTTTATCTGATTTTGTTTTGTTGGCAGAAACCCGTTGAATGATTTCCTTTTGATACCAACCATGCTTCTTTACAAAAAGATCAAGAATATCTGACGGATAGGATGAAAGCAGAAATTTTCCTTTAAGTGAACCAAGTGTTTCCAAAAGTTCTCGAAAGTCTGACTCGGTATATCCTTTGTAATGTCCCATGTTCGAATTGAAATAAGGCGGGTCAATATAGTGGAAGGTGTCTTCAGAATCGCGGAGATTTAAAATTTTGAGCGCATCGGTACATTCAATCTGTACTCCGAGAAGACGATTCTTAAGTTCATCATTGATGAGTAATTTCTTACGCTCCCACCCGAGTGCTTTTTGTCCATGAGTATAGCATCCAAATGAACCGATCCGTCCAGAGAACCCAAGGTTTGTAAGAATGAAGAATGCCCAAGCCCGTTGTACAGGATGAAAAAGATGTGGCATTTCATACATAGAAAACGCCACTTTATACATCACTCTGGAATAAGGCGTTGATTCAATTTTGTTTTTGAGTTCTTCAAAATGAGTGGTGAGAACTGAATAGAAATTCATCACTGATGCGTTGGTATCATTAATGATTTCCGTTTTTGAACGTTGCTTTTTGAAAAAGACGGCAAGTCCTCCAGCGAATGCTTCGGTATAGATTTCGTGCGGTGGGATTAAGGGAAGGATAGTTGATACAAGGTTTTGTTTACCACCATAATAGGTGATAGGAGTTTTGAGCATAGAACAAAGAGTGGATAAAAGCGAGTAATGATTTAGTTTCTTTGAAATCTGAGAATTAGAGTATCGTATCGGCAGAAAAAGGTTGTGATGGTCTCCCATCAATCATAAGTCGTAGGTAGATGGATGCATTCGAGAGGGAAGTGAAGTCCTGGGCAGTAAATATGGGATAGAATTCTTGTTGCATGAGTTTGGCATCTTTAATACCGAGCCGAAAACAGACAATTGTTCCTACGTTTCCCAGTACTGAATTCAAAACTTCTTTATCAAGCTGATGAAGAAATTGGTTACTCAACACAAGGGCCGTTCTAAACTTTCGCAATTCAGAGAGCATTTCAGAAATCAGTCGAGCATTTGTGAGCGTTTGAAATTCATCGATGTAGATTATGAATGTCTTGCGATCAGGCTCAGGAGTATCAATTCTTGAAAATGAAGCCGATGCTATGGAGGTCAATAAGAGTCCTCCAATCGTATTAGCAATATCATTTCCGACAGCTCCTTTTGCAAGATTGATGAGAAGTACCTTGTTATTATCCATAATGTAGCGAAGAGAAATTTGACGTTTATTTTCAATCAATATTTTCCTGATAATGGGATGAGCAAGGAAGGCTCCTGTCTTTGAAAGAATCGGCAAGAGGTCTGCTGACTTGTACT
>JAJRRH010000024.1 GCA_024279715.1 Bacteroidota bacterium | reverse complement strand
GTTGGTTTTCCACATGTTCCCCCGCATCTTTAGTGCCTCTAAATCCATGCTCTGGGGCAAAAACTTTTGTTATGTTCACCCCGATATCTCGCAAAGTATCTACCAAATGTGTTCCGTTTATCATGCTCGTTTGGTTCGCAACGATGGCTACTTTTTTATTGTCTAGCATCGGCAAGTAAGAATTCATAGAGACGATGCCAGGGGTGATTATTTTCTTAACCATCACTTTTTTATCATCCACTGCGGTCAGTGAATTCGTGGGGGCATTCTTACTGCTGCAACTAATTAGTGTCAGAAAGATTAGCAGATAGTAAATAGCGTTTTTCATAAGTACTTAGTTTTTTTAGATCAGCAAGGAGGTAGCCATTAGTTCAATTTTCGTCTATCCAATTCCTTGATGATAAGACTCAATTCTCTGCCAGTTTGTTCTGCGGCTGAAGTGTTTTCTTGCGCTCTTCGAATAAGGTAAGGCATCAATTCACGAATAGGACCATAGGGGACATATTTCGCCACATTGTATTCCGCCTTGGCAAGGTTGAAAGAGATACAGTCACTCATGCCAAGAAGTTGCGCAAAATATACTCGCGAATCATTTTTATCCAAGCCTTTCTCGTTCATCCATTGGACCAATTTCATATTGCTTTCTTCATTATGAGTGCCTACAAGAACAGCAATCGATTCTATATGATCAATGCAATACTTTATCGCCAAATCATAGTCCTTATCCGTGCTAGGTTTGTCTTTCTGAATTGGATCTGCATAACCATTTTCTTCTGCTCTTGCCCGTTCTTTTTCCATGTATGCACCCCTTACAATTTTTAAAGCTAGAATATAACCGCCATCCACAGCGTCTTTATGAATGCGCTTCAGATAGGCTAAACGATCGTGCCGATACATTTGTAAGGTGTGATAGACGATAGGTTTTTCTTTGTTGTACCGCTTCATCATCTCTTCCGCAATATCGTCGATAGCATCTTGAATCCATGATTCTTCTGCATCGATTAGTATCGGAGTGTCAATGTGATGAGCAGATTGGCATAGTCTATCTGATCTGTTATAGATTCTGTTCAATTCCTCCTTTTCTGAAGCAGATAAGATACTTTTCTCATTGACTTTTTCAAGCAATGAATTAGAACCAATGCCACTTGGTTTGAAGACACAAAAAGGAACACTATCATATTTAGCAGAGACTTCTACAGTCTCCAATAACTCTTCCATAGCGGCGTCAAAACTTTTTTCGTCATCCTTGCCTTCAACAGAGTAATCCAAAATTGCTCCAATACCATATTTTTTAATAGCATCTGTTCGGTGAGAAGCCTCTTCTATAGTTTCCCCTCCGACAAATTGTTTGAAGATAGTCTTACGGATAAGGCCTTTAATCGGCAAGTGAATGGCAAGTGCAAAATTCGTGAGATGCTTACCGATAGTAACAAGCGTAGGATTGGATATCATTTTGAAAAGCCAATAAGCACGTTTAAGTTCCTTATTGCTTTGTCTTTTGAAAGCAATTTCGGTGTTCTCAAAAGATAGTTTGGTCTCAATAGCCATTTTACGTTTCTTATTTTCTTGTAAAAGATTGTATCGACAAAGTTAAAAATTATCTTTGCACTAATTAACAATGAACGAATGAAAAATTTTGTAGAGGAATTAAAGTGGAGAGGCATGATTCATGACATGATGCCTGGCACGGAGGAACAACTGATGAAGGAGATGACTTCTGCCTATGTAGGTTTTGATCCTACGGCGGATAGTCTTCATATTGGAAATCTTGTCCCGGTGATGTTACTTGTTCATTTTCAGCAGTGTGGACATAAGCCTTATGTGCTTGTTGGGGGTGCTACTGGCATGGTAGGGGATCCTTCAGGTAAGTCTGATGAGCGTAATCTACAAACCATGGATATGGTAGATCACAATCTCAAAGCGCAACAGAAGCAACTTGAGCATTTTCTGAACTTCGCAGATGGAGAGAATAAAGCGGAGATCGTCAATAACTACGATTGGTTTAAGGAATTTACCTTTCTCGATTTTATTCGAGATGTTGGAAAACATCTGACAGTAAATTATATGATGGCAAAGGATTCAGTAAAAACACGCCTCGAAACTGGATTGTCATTTACAGAGTTTAGCTATCAACTAGTGCAAGGTTATGATTTTTATTGGTTGAGTCAGAATAAAAATTGCAAGTTACAAATGGGTGGGTCTGATCAATGGGGAAATATCACGACCGGAACAGAATTAATACGACGCATGGGTGGCGGGTCTGCATATGCGCTTACAGCTCCTCTGATAAAAAAAGCGGATGGATCCAAGTTTGGAAAAACAGCGGGCGGCAGTGTTTGGCTGGATAAAAATAAAACAAGTCCTTATGCATTTTATCAATATTGGATTAATGCTTCAGATGATGACGCTAAGAAGTATATTCGAATCTTCACATTGCTAGACAAAGAGACTATTGAAGCCTTGGAAAAAGAACACGATGAGGCGCCACACCTTAGAGTCATACAAAAAGAATTGGCGAAAGACGTGACCATAAGAGTGCATGGAGAAGAAGAATACAATGCGGTAATTCAAGCCTCGGCAATCCTTTTTGGCAAAGCCACTGCTGACAAACTACGAGAGATATCGGAAGCTAATTTTCTTGCCATATTTGAAGGTGTGCCTCAGGGTGTTATGGCAAAAAGCAAGATTTCTTCAGGAGTGCCTATCGTAGAATTAATGGCGCAAGAATGTGATTTTATGAAGTCAAATGGTGAAGCTCGACGAGCATTGAAAGAAAATTCAATCTCCATCAACAAAGAAAAAGTAGATGCTGAAAAAACCATCACGCAAGAGGATCTTATCAATGATAAATACATACTGCTCCAGCGAGGGAAAAAGAACTACTATCTCTTGATAGCGGAATGATCAACATTAATACCTACGAGGAAGTAGCATTAATGAACGACCCTTTTTAGAAGGCTGTATTTTTGCTATTGAACCAATCCCGAACAGCAAGTTATACTTCTAAGAGTCAACGTTCAAGCAACGGAGGAACGAGATCTTTGTAACGATAAGTTTGAAAAAGAAAACAAATAGTGTGTGGATATCAATTACTTAGCAGTCATAGACCTTTAAAACACCATCAAATTACATCCTCGCATATCGCTATGATCCACCCTGCCTAGCACCTTAAATCCACCATCCTCCTGCATCTGCCCAAGGTCATGGGTTGCAATAAACGAACAGGAATTAATATTGGCAAGATCCATTACATGAATTCTGCCAGTCTTGCCCACCCTTACATCTGCCTTTGGGTCGTGTAAATCTTTAATTTTAATCTTCATCCATGGAGGACAATAAAAAATTTCATCTTCTCGAGCATAGGCTTGAGAGAGTAATTCCGTCATGCCGTATTCAGAGTGGATGTGACGAGTACCTATGCGTATATTGAGTATGTTATGCAATTCCGCTCGAATCATCTCTTTGCGTCTTCCTTTCATGCCACCAGTTTCTAGGATGATTAAATCTTCAAAATCCATCGGAAATTGCTCCGCCAAATCGAGCAGAGCATACGTCACGCCGAATAAGATGGTAGGTGCTTTTCGATCTTTTAGAGAGGTTAAGGTGTCAAATAGTTTTTGATAGTCGTCCAAGTAAAAACCACTTTGGGGAAAATTAGATTTCGAGATCAATTCATTCACCATAAACACAAGAGAGGAGTCTCCTTGCTCAATGTAGGATGGGAGCAACCCTAAAATACAATAATCAGAGGGGTTTCCATAAAAAAGATCAAAGGCTCCTAAGAAACTCTTTTGGTAAAGCGCAACATCCGCCACATGATGTTGACTTGTCGTATTGCCCGTCGTTCCACTGCTTTTAAATATTACTTGCGCCGATTCACGGTTATTTAGTACCGTATGAGATTTAAAAAAGTCAATCGGCAAATACGGAATGTCGTCAATCTCTTTAATAGTATTAACATCAACGGACATATGCTTGATGAACTGACGGTAAATAGAGCAGTTGTCCGCCTGATATCTGAAAATAGACAATGCCACAGAGTTAAAATTCTCCGCATTAATATCCAAAAGACCCAATGATTTGTATTCTTTTTCCAAAATATAATATTCTACGCAAAGGAAAACAGATTGTGTCAAGGATAAAAATATTTCTCCAAAATAATCGTTGTATTTATAGTATTGTTAACTTTAGCCCCATGAAAATTAAAATATCGTCCTTTTTTATAGTCCTTGTGGTGGTTGCAATTAGTATTTTTTCATGTAAAAAGCCAGAACAAGCGGATGTTGTGCCAGAGATAGAGTACGTAAGTCATGAAATATTGAACAATGAATTGTCTTTTAAGATACATTTTATTGATGGCGATGGAGATATTGGTCTTGGACTAGGGGATACCCTGCCTCCATATAATGAAGAATTTCTTCCAGGTGATCCATTGTACGTAACTATGGTGTATGATAATTTGACAAATGTATGGGTGGAGGATAGTTCCAATTTTAATGGGTATAACGTCACCATGAAGTATTTCGCAATGCAGAATGGAGAATGGGTAGAGCCTCAGGTTAAACCGCACATGGTCTTTCGTTTGAAGGATATAAGCCCCGGAGGACAAGATGAATACCTGGCTGGAAATTTGACCTTTGGATTGGGATTGCCATTATTGCCCTCGGAATTTTCAAATGACACTGTTAAGTTTAGTATTCTGCTTAAAGACAGAGCGCTTCATTACAGCAATGAAGTAGAAACACCAATCATCTACCTATAGCCCAATAGATTCTATTGTGAACTTTTAAAACCTTGAATTGTCAATGTATGGTTGTTTATTAAATGGCATTAATAAATGATTAAAACACTTGTTCATTCTTGTCAAATTCCTATTTTTGGACAATGGAATTTTCAGCACAGCAAATAGCCGAAATGATTCAAGGAATCGTGGAAGGTAGTGTAGAGCAAAAAATCGACACAATATCTGGAATAAAAGAAGCCCAATCAGGTTCTTTAACCTTCCTATCCAATATGGACTACCTTTCGTACATATACACAACAAGGGCATCGATTGCTATTGTGGGTAATGATTTTGTGGCGGAACAAAAAATATCAAATGACCTTACGTTGATACGAGTTGAAAACCCCTATATGGCACTTGCTACTTTACTAAAAGCTTATGATTCTTTTTTAAAACCGAAGCCAGGTATTTCCAAACTTGCTGATATTTCTGCATCCGCAGTAATAGGGAAGAATGTTCATATTGCTGCTTTTGTTCATATCGGCGATAATGTTAAAATTGATGATGGCGTGATTGTATTAAGCAACACATCTATTCATTCAGGATCCAAAATAGGTAGTGACACTGTGATCCATAGTAATTGTTCTATATACCGTGATACGAGTATCGGGAGAAGCTGTATACTTCATTCCGGTGTTGTAGTGGGCGCAGATGGATTTGGATTTGCTCCTCAGACAGATGGATTTCAAAAAGTAGCACAGATAGGCAACGTAATCATAGAAGAAAATGTAGAAATTGGTGCTAATACCTGCATTGATCGGGCAACATTAGGATCCACTTTGATTAGAAAAAATGTAAAGTTAGATAATCTAATTCAAGTAGCTCATAATGTAGAAATTGGTGAGAATACCGTGGTGGCTTCCCATGTAGGAATAGCGGGGTCTACAAAGATAGGCAAGAATTGTATGGTCGGTGGGCAGGTAGGATTTAATGGACATATTACTGTGGCTGATGGCACAAAAATAGCCGGACAAGCAGGTGTTACTCGTAGCGTCAAAAAAGAAAATACAACAATACAAGGAACGCCAGCAATAGCAGATAGAGAGCATAAAAGATCCTATCTTCATGTGATGAAATTACCAGAATTGAGACATAAAGTGGATGAACTAATGAAAGAGATAGAATCACTTAAAAACTCAAAGGGATAATTAAAAGAAATTACTTGTTTGATTAATAATATAAGAATGACAGACAAACAGAAAACGCTTAAAAAAACATTAAAATTCGAGGGGATAGGACTGCATACTGGATGTATAGTGCAGATGGAATTATTGCCAGCTCCTGAAAATCATGGATTCGTTTTCCAAAGAACAGATCTAGAAGGAGAACCTTCAATTCCCGCGTTATTAAAAAATGTTGTAAGTTCAGATAGAGGAACGACCATAGGTGTCAAAGATGCCACGGTGAGTATCACAGAACATCTACTAGCTGCTTTGGTCGGTTTAAAGGTGGATAACGCTTTGATAAAACTAAATGGCCCTGAAGTACCAATATTGGACGGAAGCGCTGGTCCTTTTGTTGAAAAATTGGAGTCCGTAGGTATCGTTGATCAGGAAGCCGATAAGCAGTATTATGAAATCACCGAAAACATCTATTATGAAGATGAAAATGGCAACTCCGAAATGCTTGGTGTCGTAGAGCCTTCCGGTGAATATAGAATAACCGTAATGGTGGATTATCATTCGCCAGTGCTAGGAACGCAGCATGCGTCGATGTACAAAATTGATGATTTTAAAGAAGAAATAGCAGGCTGTAGAACATTCGTATTCCTTAGAGAATTGGAAGCCTTGGCAGATAGAGGATTGATCAAAGGTGGAGACCTTGATAATGCCATCGTATTGGTAGAAAGAAAATATAGTCAAGAGGAAATAAAAGCCATACTTAAAAAAATCGGAAAAGAGGATAAAGAAGTAAAGGTCGAAGGTTTAGGGGTGCTTAACACTGTTAAATTGAAATTTCCAAATGAACCGGCTCGTCATAAATTATTAGACATTGTCGGCGATTTAGCCCTTTTGGGCCGGCCTATTCGAGGGCATATTTTAGCAGCCAGATCTGGGCATTTTTCAAATGTGGCATTTGGGAAAAAACTACTCGCTAGATTTCAGGAGATGGAGAAAAAACCATTTTTTGATACCACTAAAAAACCATTGTATGACATCAATGACATCTCCCGGATGTTGCCCCATAGATACCCATTTTTATTAGTGGATAAAATCATGGAGATATCAGAAGATGGAATTATTGGCGTAAAGAATGTTACCATGAACGAACAGTTTTTTCAAGGACATTTTCCAGGAAATCCAGTCATGCCAGGTGTACTTCAATTGGAGGCATTGGCACAAGTGGGAGGCGTATTTGCTTTAAGTAAAGTTAAAGATCCTGAGCTATATAGCACTTATTTCATGAAAATTGACAATGTAAGATACAAGAAAAAAGTAATCCCTGGAGATACCCTCGTATTCATATTGAAATTGATAAGCCCATTCCGACGAGGAATAGTACACATGGAAGGAAAAGTATACGTCAACGGAGATGTAGTGTCCCAAGCTGAAATGATGGCGCAAGTAGTAAAAGATAAAGAATAATGATAAGTGAAAAAGCAGAGGTTAGCAGTAAAGCCAAGATCGGAAAGAATGTAACTATTGAGGCATTTAGTGTCATAGAGGATGATGTAGAAATAGGTGACGGCACGTGGGTGGGCCCTAATGTGACCATCATGAATGGGGCTAGAATAGGCAAGGAATGTAGATTCTTTCCTGGCGCTGTTATTTCAGCTATTCCTCAAGATTTGAAATATAATGGTGAAATCACACAAACCTATATCGGAGACAGAACGACCATAAGAGAATGTGTGACCGTCAATAAAGGAACCGATGATAAAGGAAAGACAGTAGTAGGAAGTGATTGTCTTCTAATGGCGTACGTACATATCGGACATGATACAATAGTTGGGGACCACTGTGTCTTCGCAAATTTGGTCACCATTGCAGGGCATGTTGAAATAGAGGAACATGTGATTCTTGAAGGACTTGTCGCCATCCAACAGTTTGTGAAAGTAGGGGCGCATAGCTTTGTTGCAGGTGGATCCAAGATTCGGAAAAATATACCGCCTTATGTCAAAGCAGCAAGAGAACCTCTGTCGTATATTGGGGTGAATTCCATAGGATTAAGAAGAAGAGGGTTCAAAGATTCCGTAATTCAAAACATTGAAGATATATATAGAAATATCTATATCTTTAATAAAAACATAGGATCAGCATTGAAAATAGTCGATGCAGAAATATCACAGACGGAGGAACGAGATAAGATTTTAGACTTCATTCGGAATTCCCAAAATGGCATCATGAGAGGGCCAAACTCCTAATAGAATTAAAGCAAATAAGAGAAATAAATAATCCCTAACTTTGCGATAGTAGAAACAAACACAATAATAATAAAGATAATTACTTATGGCTTCAACGGCAGACTTTAAAAATGGACTCTGTTTTAAATTCAACAAAGACCTTTACTCAATCATTGAATTTCAACATGTAAAACCTGGTAAAGGACCAGCGTTCGTTAGAACAAAACTCAGAAATCTGAACAACGGAAAGATAATCGATCATACCTTCAACTCAGGTGTGAAAATTGAAACTGTAAGAATCGAAACAAGAAATTATCAATTTCTATACAATGATGACATGGGTTATCATTTTATGAATATGGAAAATTATGAGCAAACTATCATTCCAGAAGCTCTCATCAATGCACCACATTTACTTAAAGATGAGGTAGTATGCACAATAACTTTCCACGCTGAAGAAGAACGACCTTTAAGTTGTGACCTCCCTCATTTTATGGAAATGGAAATAACCTATACAGAGCCTGGTATAAAAGGTGATACCGCAACCAACTCGACAAAGCCAGCTAAAATAGAGACAGGCACAGAAATTAGAGTCCCTTTATTTATTAATATTGGCGATAAAATAAAAATTGATACTCGAGATGGTGGGGCTTATATGGAGCGTATTAAATCGTGATTAATTAATCCATGAAACTAGCCAATCCACATACCTTAAAGGAGATTAGCGAATTAATCAATGCGGATATCATTGGCGACCCTAATATGATTGTGAAGGGTATCAATGAGATACATAGAGTGGAAAATGGCGACTTAGTTTTTGTAGATCATCCAAAGTATTATCAGAAAGCCATAGATTCAAAAGCCTCCATTGTATTACTCAACACCAGAGCATATGACGTTCCTGAAGGCAAAGCATTTTTGTTTTCAGAAAACCCCTTTGAGGACTATAATTTTTTAGTAAAACATTTTAAACCGTATGCTCCCTGGTCAGTGGATCCCTCAAATTGCTCAATAGGAATGAATAGTCATGTCCATCCAGGAGTTATTATGGGAGATAATGTCACGATAGGAGAGGATTGTATTATTCATTCTGGCACCGTGATTTATAGCGACACAGTGATCGGCGATAGTGTAATCGTTCATCCAAATGCCGTATTAGGGGCTGATGCTTTTTACTACAATAAGAAAAATAGTAAGTATAGAAAAATGCACACCTGTGGGAGATTGATTATTCATGACGATGTAGAAATTGGTGCAGCTTGTACCATCAGCAGAGGAGTAAGTGGCGATACCATAATCGGTAGAGGGACAAAACTAGATAGCCAAGTTCATGTCGGACATGATACCATTATTGGTGAGGATTGTTTGATTGCTGCGCAAGTGGGAATAGCAGGATGCGTGGCGATAGAGAATAATGCTATACTATGGGGGCAAGTCGGTGTGCGCAGTGATGTGAAAATCAGTGAAGGAGCCGAAGTGCTTGGACAGTCGGGGGTAACAAAATCAATTGATGGAGGAAAAACATATTTTGGCACGCCCATCAGAGAAGCGCGTGAAGCATTTAAGGAATTGGCAGTACTAAGAAAAATAATAAAAGAAAAGTCGTGAAGGATCAATCTGGTAATACCATGAAAAAGGAATCTAGACTTGTAGAGCGATTGAAGCTTAATAAGTTTAAGTTAGATGCATTACTTGGTGTCACAAAGGCCATCAATAACCAGCTTCGTACGAAGGATCTCTTAGAAATCTATCGTCAGATCGTACAAGATGACTTGGGGATATCTAAGCTAATATTATTCGCTAAGAAAACAGAAGTATGGGAAACTATTTTGGAATTCGGTCTTGACCCTCTAAAGGTAAAAATAAACCCCGAAGAGGCTTTTAAGGATTATAATGACATAACCGTCATCAGTAATATCGAATCAGATGAAATCGGAGGATATGACATCCTTATCCCTGTATTTCACCATGAATCACCGCTCGCTTACTTAATGATTGGAGATCTAGAAGAGGAAGAACGAAGGATAAGTCCTACGATCAAGCATATGAATTTTATTCAGACCTTGACCAACATTCTTGTGGTTGCTATTGAAAATAAGCGACTCGCAGAAGAAAATTTGAATCAAGCAAGACTCAAAAGAGAAATAGAACTAGCCGCAGAAATGCAGGCTTTTCTTGTGCCTAGTACATTTCCTTCCAATGACCGCATAGATATGTCAGGATTGTATCTTCCGCACCATGAAGTGGGAGGAGATTATTATGACTATATTTCGCTGGCGGATGATCGATTTGTTTTTTGCATTGCTGATGTTAGTGGAAAGGGAATAGCAGCAGCATTTCTAATGGCAAATTTCCAAGCATATATGAAGTCGCTTGTGTCCTCCGCCAATGATCTTGAAGAACTTATCAGGTTGCTTAATAAAAAAGTATTTGAAACATCCGGCGGCGATAGATTTATCACCTTCTTTATAGGGCTTTGTGACCCTATTAAACAAGAAATGATATATGTCAATGCTGGACATAATCCGCCAGTGTTTTATGATGGAGAGCAAGTGTCTCAACTCAAGAACGGCTGTGTTGGTTTGGGAATGTTATCTTCGATAGAAAACATTAATATTGGTAAGACAAAACTTATTTCAGGAAATAAACTTGTATGCTTTACAGATGGACTTGTGGAGATGGAAAATGAAGACAATGAGGAATATGGCACTACTCGAATCGAAGAATTATTGAAATCTAATACGCATAAAAGTATGACGCAATTCAATGAAGAGTTATTTGCCGATTTCAGTGATTTTTGTGGAGTATAAGTACCGTTTGACGATATTGCATTACTTAGCTTCGCTATGATCTAGCGAAGTCTTTTCGTGGTATAAATCAACAGCTACGATCAACGCCAACAGTCCCCAAAATGGATAGGATAATTTGTCAGTATCTAAGAAATTATTTAATAATCCGTGAGCGGCATAGCTAATGATTCCAACAATTGCTGCCATGACAAGCATTTTAAGTTCGGGATCTTTCACTCGATAATAGAGTTTTATTCCAGTATAAAGAATCGTTCCCAGGAGCAACAGCATATATCCTAATCCTAAGACCCCAGATTCAGCCAAAGGCCCGATGTATTCACTATGGGCATTGCCACCAGTTCCGAAGTTAGTACTAATAATGGTCAAATCTTTTTTTCTTTGAAAAGGTGCATATTGAAACATATAGGTGCCAGGGCCCCATCCGAAGATTGGTTTTTTTTCAAACATGCTAAATGCGCTATTCCATCTATTGATACGCTCAAGATTGGAAGCGTCCGTACTGATATTTGTCATGGATCGTATGTGCTCCATAAAGTCCTCTGAGGAATCTTGCCTGTTCTTTGACAAAGTTCTTGATATTTCCTCTTGGAAGTTTAAAAAACCAATCAATAGAATAGCCGCCAGACTGAATATCCATACAAATCGTATTCGTAACTTCATGACGAAATATACACCAGCACCCAATATTAAACTCAGCCATGCCGCACGAGTGTAAGAGAATATCAATCCTATAGTGAATAATAAAAGTAAAATTCTAAAAACATATCTCGGTACTCGTGTTTTGAAATTAGAAAAGGAATATCCCATCAATATCGGATACAGAATGGCAATGGCAGCGCCATACGAAGTGTGGTCTTTGTAATAAGGATTCATCACCCAGTGTCCTGATGCTTGAGTAAATCCATATCCGGCATGTCTAATCAAAGTCATGATGATGATAATCGCCAGTGAGAACACATAAAACATAAAGAACTGTCTGATATACTTCTTGGATTTAAATAAGGAACTTGCCATAAAAAATAGTGGTAAGACAAACCATAGTCGACTCACCAGAAACTTGAATGATACCACGGGCATGCTGCTTGTGACAGTCGTTATTCCAATCCATAGAAGCATAAAGTACACCGCTAAACTTACCCTATGAGTGTGGATGCCGACATCAAGTACTCTGGTTTTTATTGCGCCTAAAAGTAATAAAAGACTTAGTCCAATCAGAATTGGCTCCGTAGGGAAATACAATCCAAGACCTTCCATTCCTTTCATCTTGCTTAGGTTAAGAGAAAAAGGCGCTGCAAGTCCGACTAAAAGTAATAATGTTTTGGGTTGTGAAAAAGCATAATAGACCAATACAATCGCTATTGGTATTAGCAATTGTAAATAGATTTCTCTTGAAATTAAAAAACCATTGACGACAGCAAAGAGAATTGCTGCTTCTATGACAATGCCACGTTTTATAACATCCCCGGATTCCAAGTTATTTTTCGATTAGCATGAAGAATATGACAGCAGCGATAAGACTAGAGATTATCGATACCAGTAAGATTAACCATCTTACTGGCCAATGTTTCTTGTCCGTAGCTTCTGGTTTTTTTATCACATTACAATAGCTCACCTCCCTGTATGATTCGGAGAACTCCTCCGCCTTAGCTTCCAACGTTACCTGCATATTCTCAGTGATATATTCTGCCAAAAGATTTAGGGATCTAAGGTTTGACCCTTCTTTTCGCATGCCAGTCATCAGTTTTCTCACCTCTTCCATACGACTTCCTTGAACGTTTTTGTCCAAAAGATTCATATATCCTTCAGTGATTCTTTCTATCTGCCCGTCAAAATCCACAATGCCGGTACGTTCCTTAATCACATTCATCTTCTCATTGATCTCATCAAGCCAAGACTGCTGCTCAGCGAGTTGTTCTTCAAGCATCTTGTAGTATTCTCTATGGAATTTTTGTTCTACCTCTCGTACCCCAATATTGTATTGATTGATTACCTCCTCTGCCATCTGCTTGGCAACTTCTGGGTTCTCGTCTTGGCATATTATCTCAACACTCTCATATCTAGTAGGACTGATGCTCACTCGTTCGTTATACATCTTATTGAGCTGGTGCTGGAAGTTTTTGTCACCAGGTTTTATCCCATATCGATTGCCAAGGTCGAATTTCTTAATGATCTCTTTTCGAATTCTATCATTATCAAAATGTTGCATCATCTGCTCTGTCTCAGATTCATCACTGTATGGGTCAATGTTTATGGGGAATACCGCAGCAGAGGATTTATATCTGGGAGCAAGAAAGGATTCACCTGAGAATACATATGCAAATATAGCTGCTAAGAAAGCAACAATTAATAGCGGTATCATTCTCTTCTTGATGACCGATTGGATATTCTTAAAAGTAATGTCGTTTTGCATGAACGTCTTTTTTTATAGCCCGTAAAAGTAGGGATTTTAATTGTCAATGAATTTGTTCTTCTCAGTATTGTTTTACTACGTTTTAATCTCTTTGGTTTTCATTAATTCAACGAAACCTTTTATGCTTATCAATTGAAGTCCAGCGGCAATAATCAAGCCTAGGCCGCCCATAGTTAGAGCCCTTACAAACCATGAAATTTCAACATGTACACTATACAAGCCAATGAGATAAAGTGTAACAGTAAGAGCGACCAATTTGAGTATGACTAACCAGTTAGTTTTGAGTCCAAATATCCTTTGTGCCACCAATACATGGGCAAGCGCGGTAATGATTTGAGTCCCTAGTGTCGCAATAGCACTTCCCCACGCAAGATAGGTTGGAATCAACCATAGATTAAAAGAAAAATTCAGAATCACCCCTGCTAAAGCGATATAGTTCAGCTCCTTTAAACGACCATCAGCAGTAAGTAAGGTGCCGAATATCAATACCAAAGCAAAGAAGAATGGACTTAATATGAGTATTGAGAATGTTTCACTTGCCTTTAGGATATTCTCGTCATAACGCCATTGCATGATGTCATAACTAAAGAAGAATGCAGTGATAGAAATGATGATTACACCACTGAGCAATATCTTGGAAGAAAGGAGGGTCACTGGATTGATATTGGTTTTTTCCTTGAGCATTTTCGCAAACAAGGGGAGGAGTATAACGGCAAATAGAAATGAAAAATTGTTCAAGGCATCCAAAAATCGAAACCCTTGCGCATAAATACCGGAAGCTTCACTTCCCACGGGTAGCATCCGCTCCAGCATGATAGAGTCCATCCGATGATACAAGCCCATTAATAAAGTGAGAAGGGCATACGGTAGACTTTGCCTGATGATGCTAAGGGAAAACAATTTGTTTATACCCAGTTTGATAGAGGTTAATTGACCACGAAGCATCAAAAGAGCAACTATGGCAGTTATGCCATAGCTCAAAGTCTGAAGTCCAATAAACCATTCTATCTTGAATGGCTCCCCAGTGCTGCCACCCCATAAGGCATATCCACAAAAGATGATTAAAAGAAAACGATCCAGAACAGATATAATCGAGTCTCGTTTGAACAAATGGAGACCAGCAAGATTAGATCGTAAATACAATATAAATGAAGCCAATGCTTGATTTAGCACTATCCACATCAGTAACTTCATCATCCGGCTCGAGTATCCAAGAAAAAAACCACTGAACAAAGCAATGCCAATATAGACGAAGATCAATAGAAGGCGTAAGCTCATAATCTTCGAAAAATGCTTGTCCAATAGGTGCGTATTCTGTGCGATATGTCGGTTATTGAACCCAGTGATACCAAAGTCACTGAAGATGTTCAAAAGGAAACTAAGGCTAAAAAGGGCGAAATAAATGCCGTATTCACTTGCGCCCACAGCATTTTGAACCCCAGCATCAATCCCAAGGAGATAAAATGGCTTTACTATAAGATTGAGCAATACAAGGAATAGAATATTACTGACAAATTTTTTTTTCATCTCGGGAACGCAATAAGGCGAAGGTATAGAAAAGATTAAACTGCAACCTGCATAGTTTTAGTATTAATAACCAAATGTTTTTTAACCAAAAAATAGGAATACCTAATGCATAAATTCATAAGTTCACACTTTATTTAAAACCAAGAATGAGGGTCGCTGTAAATACTAGATTGTTGCTTAAAAATAAGCTGGAAGGTATCGGATGGTTTACCTTTGAAGTGATGAAGAGGATGGTGAAGAACCACCCTGAAGTGGAATTCATCTTTCTTTTTGACCGACCTTTTGATAAGGAATTTATTTTTGCTTCCAATGTCAAAGGCGTAGTTGTCTTTCCGCAAGCCCGCCATCCTTTTTTGTATCACTGGTGGTTTGAGTACTCATTACCGAAAGTTTTGCGAAAAGAGAAAGCCGATGTGTTTTTTTCACCAGAAGGTTATATCTCCTTAAAATCTGACATTCCTGCAGTAAATGTAATTCATGACATCAACTTTGAGCATCACCCTGAAGGTGTCAAACCCTTTCATCGTCGGCATTTCAGGAAGTTTTTTCCCAAATATGCACGTAAATCAAAACGAATAATCACCGTATCTGAATTTTCAAAAGAGGACATCATAAACACTTACGGTATAGCGGAGGATAAAATTGTTGTTGCTTATAATGGTGTTGGAAGTCAGTATCATGAGGGTGATGAAGAGCGAAATGTATCTATAAGGTCTAAATACACAAAGGGATCGCCATATATCCTTTTTGTCGGGGCTATTCATCCTCGAAAAAATATCGTCGGACTACTAAAAGCCTTTGATCAATTTAAAAACAAAACGCACAATGAATATGGTGAATCTATGAAATTGCTCGTGGTTGGAAATAAACATTTCTGGACCAAAGACATGGAGGCTACATATAGTGCTATGAAACACAAAGAGAATGTAATTTTTGTTGGACGAGTGGATGGAGCTGCATTGGTAGATATATATGGCGCCGCTAAAATGTTGGCCTTTGTGCCGCTTTTTGAAGGGTTCGGACTGCCTATAGTGGAGGCGTTCAAATCACACATTCCTGTAATTACTTCCAATACAAGTGCTATGCCTGAAGTAGCGGGAGATGCAGCGATAATAGTTGACCCTAACAACCATCGAGAGATTGCAGATGCTATGTCCACCTTGGCAGAGGATAGTGAAAAGGCAAAAGAGTGTATTGAAAAAGGTAAAAAGCGTGGGAGTCAATTTGACTGGAATAATACTGCGGAGATTATCTGGCGTGAAATAAAATCATTAACCGATGGCTAGATTAAAGTCAAGATATAAAAAAGGGTTAGTAGAAGTTGGCTGTGATGAAGCTGGAAGAGGTTGTCTTGCAGGGCCTGTGGTGGCAGCAGCTGTTATCCTTCCTTTCAGATTTCGGAATCCTGGAATCAATGATTCAAAAAAACTATCGTCCCTTAGAAGAGAAGAACTAGAGATTATTATACGTAAAAAATCTTTGGCATTTGGTATTGGTGTCGTATCTCATCAAGAGATAGATGAGATAAACATCCTCAATGCTTCCTTCTTGGCGATGCATCGTGCTATTGATGCCTTGGCTGTAAAACCTGAGTTGATACTTGTCGATGGCAATCGTTTTAATCCTTATGCTGGAGTTGATCATGTTTGTATTATCAAGGGGGATAGTAAATATCTATCCATAGCAGCAGCTTCAATTTTGGCTAAAACTCATCGGGATAAACTCATGCTAGAGTATAATAAAAAATATCCCGGATATGGTTGGGAAACAAGTATGGGATATCCTACCAAAGCCCATCGTGCTGCGATTAAAAAACAAGGTGTGTCGCCTATTCATCGGATCACTTTTAGGTTACTCCCAGAAGTGATAGAATAAAAAAATGCCTCATAAATTAATAGGAGACATTTTTTAAATTTTATTAGAAGGATTAATTTATCCTGCTAGGTGAGCATCTAATGTATCTGCTTCAGAAGAACCTCCTTTTGGATCAGGACCATATTCATTGGTTCCTTTGTCACCATCCGTAACTGCAAGGTATAGATTGTAGAAAGGTATCAAACAATACCACCCACTTTTTCCAACATCATGCATTCTTCGGATTGCTACAGCTATACTAGGTACTAACATACCTAAAGAATAGATAGATCCAAGAAGGGCGCCAGTTTCACCCATAATAGCAGTGCCAACCATTGTAAGTACCATTTGGATAATAAAGTTGATGAGAGTGAACATCCAATATTCTTTCCTGCGTGCTCTTCCATTAAAATCTGCGTATTGTTTCAATACCTTTAAATACCATTCCATATTTTTTGTTTTTTTATTGTTTGTTTAGTGATACAAGTATAACGCTTTTTTGACGTTATAGTTAAATGCAGTCACTTTTTTATTAATAATAAATGTAAAAATCTGTTTACGAGAGTAGTGTTGTAAAGGTTACAAGAGATTTTAAATACCCAATCAAACAAACATTATAGTGTTGAATCCATAGGTATTAAGCGTTTCGGAAGCTATATATTTAATATATTTTTGTTTTTTATTGAATGGGACGAAAAATTGTATTTTCTTTAGTGGTAATCGCTAGTATCGCGCTTATTGTCTTTTACTTATACGATCAAACGACCGATGAGGTGGTCATTCATGATGAATTAAGTAGTCCTATTCCAAGGGATGCCGTGTCCATTCTTGAGATTTCAGATGTGGTCAACTCCTACCAAGATTTGAAAAATGGCAATATGCTGTATGAAGAATTTCTTCAAGCAGGAATGATCTCAGATTTTGATGTGACTTGGCATGCTATTGATTCTATTGTTTTTACAGATGAGCAATGGCGGAAATACTTTCAGCACATAACGGTAACTTATTCTCTTCATCCTGTGGGTCAGAGATACAACTATATGGTGTCTTTTCCAATAAGCAATGACTCCGTGGTACAGGCGCTTCAAAAACAGATGATGGTAGTGATAGGGGACTCCACTTCGTGGAGCAATAAGCAACATGCTGGGGCTCAAATTATGATTGCGAGTATCGGAGAGTCTAAATTATTTAGTAGTTTTTATAAGGGTCAATTTCTTTGGAGTCCATCTTCTATTATAATAGAAAAGGCAATACGCACCCTTGATAGTGGTAATTCTATTCAACAGGTGGAAGATTTTGTTAAGGTAAAGAATACTGCCTCCACAGGTAAAAAAATGCATCTTTATATGGACTATCGTTCCATTCCAACTATAAGTGAAATATATCTCCAATCCTCGACAAATCAAATAATGAGTAATACTTTTGGTGGATGGGCCGAAATGGATATGACAATAAAGCCTAATAGTTTATTGCTAAGTGGATTTCTACTCTGTCCAGACACGTTGAATTACTATTTGCATTGTTTTGATGACCAGGAGAGTGATGATATCGAAGTAGTGGAGGTAATGCCAACGAATATTGCTTGGTTTATGCACGCTAACATTTCTGATCCATTGGCTTTCTATAAGAACAATGTAGCATATTGGAGTGAGCTAGGGATGTCTAAGAAGATTAAAAAAAGGAGAGAGATCTTTATTCAAAAAACAGGTTGGAATCTCATTGAATTTCAAAAATTGATTCATGAAGAATTGGCATTAGCGGTGATAGAATCAAATGAAGAGTCGGTCGATGAAAGTTACAGCCTGTTTATGAAAATAGAAGATGTAGAAAAAGCGGAGTCCGTTCTGAATGACTTGAGAAAAGCCTATCAACAAAATACGGACAATACCACCAAACAATCGAGTTATCGTTCCTATAAATATTGGTCCATTGGATCGTCAGATTTAATCGAACTGAGCTTTGGTCCTATTTTCAGTCCAATGAATAAGCCCGTGTTTACGTTGATTGACAACTATTTAATTGTGAGCAATTCGCTTAGATCGAACAAGAATCTGATCAATCACTACCTCTCGGATCAAACCTTGGCGAAAGACCTACACTATAATAATTTCATGGCAAATACATCCAATGATGCCAATCTTACAATCTACACGAATATAGCTAGAGCGCCCAATTACTACAAAAAACTACTCAATGATAAGGTAGATGAGTTTATCGACAACAAACTTGATGTATTCAGGCAATTTCAAGCGGTGAGTATCCAATTTGAAAAATCTAAAAAAGGTAAGTACTATCAAACAATATATTGTAAGTACAACCCCGTGTATAAAAATGAAACCACCTCGCTTTGGGAATTGGCATTGGATACAAGTTTTACCCAAAAAACATTTGATGTTGTTAATCATAATACACAACAAAAAGAACTATTTTTACAAGACGATAGAT
>JAJRRH010000023.1 GCA_024279715.1 Bacteroidota bacterium | reverse complement strand
GGTCAATTTCCCATCGTAAAAGGTGCGGATTTCAGAAATCAAATTTCGCCAAAATTCAGGTCTTTCCTGTGTGAAGCTTTCTAGCTCAGTTCCGATACAGAAAATTTCCACATTCAATGAGTCCGCAAGATGAGCAAACCCTAAAACGTATTGTCTGTACTGCTCTTCCCATATCCTCCAATCCTTCTCGCTATCCATTGTTAATTCCCCTGTAAAGTCACCATGACCGAGCCATAAGTGCGGTTTTAACATTGTTTTCACCCCTTTGCTTTGAGCGTATTCAATGGTTTTGCTAGACCCAAGTTTTCCTTCGCCCCACCATTGCCATTTCAGGTTTTTGTAAATAAGCTCTGGGTCATCATTTTTGCCGTAGGCATAGGGCATAAGACTAACCCAATTACCATTGATATCTACAATTTCATCGAAGAAGTTCGCCTCTAAAGGTTTACTCGAACCCTCTAGGCTGACGCCACGTATTTTCTCCATAGGACTGACAGCTTCTGTATCTGGCACGGTTGTGTAAAAACAACTAGTCATGATAATCGACAGAAAGAGGATTGAAGATATTTTTGTCATGCATCAAATATATGTATTTTGAATTTAATAGATTTTTTCGGGTAGGAGGCTACGAATACCACCACGAATTCGCAACGCTAGGAGTGGATAGAGTATCTTTAGACTTTTCACAATTTAGAAGCATTGGACATTTTTATGAAATACTTTTACCAATTCAATATCCTGTCTTCGATTAACCCGAAAAATTCATCAATTTTTCAGCGATTAAGTAACACCGCAAGTTTGGAGTTTTTCAAACACCCAAATTTAGGTGTTTCTGAATCGGGGTTTCACGCTTTGCTTCACACAACCCATCTCGCATTCATACAATAAACTTCGTTTTTGTATGAATAAAGCGGGATAACCGATTACCTATCAAAAGAGGCGTTTTACCCCTCACTCTCTAATCTATACAAAGCAGTGCTACAATCTTAAAAAAAATCACTACATTTACCACCCAATGGGTTGTTTACACATGACATATCACCGTGAAATCAAAATTCTAAAAACTCGGAATGCTTCAAACTTTTTATGAATAGGATATCCAAGAGTAATGCAGGTTAAAATATGACCTGTATATTCAGTATTGTCCATATTAGGACAGCCAAAACTTTTCTTGTTCTGTAGCTTTGCAAAATGATGGATTGTTACATTTGTATAACCAATGGTGCGATGACGTACTTTTATAGGAGTTGTATAAATTGGCACAGTCAATAAAAAAGAATTATGACACACATCGTAATTATAGGAAACGGTATTGCTGGCATCACTACAGCCAGATACGTTCGTAAAAATGGCGACGATAAGATAACTATAATCTCTGCTGAGACCGATCATTTCTATTCTCGAACAGCACTCATGTATATCTACATGGGACACATGAAGTATGAACATACCAAGCCCTACGAAGATCACTTTTGGAAAAAAAATAGAATTAATTTGGTAAAGGATTATGTTCAGAGAGTAGATTTTAATACCAAAGAATTAAACCTCCAATCTGGTAACAAATTGAGCTATGATAAACTCGTGATAGCCACCGGCTCCAAATCTAATCGCTTCGGTTGGAAAGGGCAAGACCTAGATGGTGTACAAAGTTTATACAACTATCAAGACCTGGAATTGATGGAAAAAAATACGCATCCGTACGATGCTCCTGATAGCGATAGACATGTGAGACACGCAGTAATCGTTGGTGGTGGCTTGATAGGAGTAGAGATGGCGGAGATGTTGATGACTCGTGATATAAAGGTTACTTTCCTAGTACGAGAAACTGCTTTTTGGGGCAATGTGATGCCAGCAGAAGAAGGTAAGCTCATCTTGCATCATCTTCAAGAACATCATATAGAAGTGCTTTTAGAATCCGAACTTGAAGAGATAGTTGCCGATGATAACGGAAGAGTCGGGGAAGTGATTACCAAAGATGGTCGTCATATTGCTTGCCAATTTGTCGGTCTTACCGCAGGAGTGAGTCCTAATATTGACTTTGTAAAAGGAGGAGATCTTACATGCAATCGTGGCGTATTGGTCAATCCTTATTTAGAAACCAGTATCCCAGATGTGTATGCCATAGGCGACTGTGCCGAGCAACATGAAGGAATCAATGGCAGACGACCCTTAGAGCAAGTATGGTACACCGGTAAGATGATGGGCAAGGTATTGGCAAGTACCCTCACTGGTCATCGTACACCTTATACCCCCGGTCATTGGTATAATTCAGCCAAGTTTTTTGACATAGAATATCAGACCTACGGATGGGTGATGAATACATTGCGTGAAAATGAAGAGAATTTCTATTGGGAACATTCCAATGGTAAAATGTGTCTTAAATTGGTTTTTGATAAAAAAAGCAAAGTCTTCCTCGGACTCAATGTATTCGGTATAAGATTGCGTCATGAGGTGATGGATCGATGGTTGCGAGAGAAACGGGATGTTTATTTTATTCTCGAACACCTTGCAGACGCCAACTTCGACCCAGAGTTTTATCGCACTTATGAAAAGGAGATTATTCAAAAATTTAATCAAGACAAATCCACAAGTCTTCGAGCAAAGAAAAAAAGCTGGACTCGGATTTTTCAAAAAAATTAATAACCGTCGTTTTAAACTATGAAAACAGATAGCATATCTCTTGCCAATCCTAACCCAAAAGGCGTTAGTGTAAAACGAAAAATAGCGATTGCTCTCATCACAGTGTCACTACTCATCTTGGTTTTGTCATTATTCAATATTACGCAATCCATAAATCACATACTTGTATTTGTATGTCTAGGGTTCATCTTTGTGGGTACAGCATTGTACACCAAAGGGATGTATGACGGACAGCCCGAAGGCATAAAGAATCACTATGTTTGGTTTCGATCGATGAGTTCTCGTGGAATGATGGGTTGGATAGTGGGCGTGATTCTCACCACTTTCTATGTCTTATTGTATTGGTTTCCTGCTATGTTAGGCCTTGGTGCAGATGGTGCTAGTAACACAGGCTTGGTAGCATTGTTCGATCCACTTAGTCAATTGATTAAGGGCAAGCCAGCGAGCCAATGGTTTGTCTACGGCACACTCTATACTACCCTTATTTTGGCTTTGGGCTATAAGTTTATCGTCAAGTATAGGCACAATCGTTATCAACGAATCCGCACAATTGTGGTCATGATTTCTCAATTGTTTTTAGCTTACCTTATTCCTGAAATATTAGAAGGGCTGAATACAGATAAAGCATATTTTGCAAAAGACCTGAAGTATTTTTGGCCATTGAATTATCAATTTTTTGAGCCTTGGCATCTTGATAATCTGCAAGCTGGCGGTAATTTAGGCATGTTCTATATGGTCTGGGGAATTGTGTTGTTTTTAGTGCTAACCCCAATCATCACCTATTTTGTTGGTAAACGATGGTATTGTAGTTGGGTCTGTGGTTGTGGCGGACTTGCTGAGACGGCAGGCGATTCATATCGGCATTTGTCGTCTAAGACTATCTCGTCTTGGAAGATTGAACGTTGGATGATACATACCGTCATGGTGTTGGTATTCGTAATGACAGCAGTGGTTCTATACGGTTATTTC
>JAJRRH010000022.1 GCA_024279715.1 Bacteroidota bacterium | reverse complement strand
GTAAATACCGAGTAGTAAGCGTCATCCATTACGCCAATGAAAGTGGCGATTACAGCAACCAATTTGAAGCAGTAACCGCAGAATTTAATGCCTATCCAAAGACCAATATCCAAGCCTATCCTCGCAGTGGATCTCAAACCGCCATAGTGATGGAAAACATCGACCCCGACGGATTGAGTAGAATAAAAGTGCAATTTCCATGGCAAAAAGATTCTGCCGAAATGACCCCTTGGATACGAATAGTCACCCCGCATGGTGGTGGTGAAAAAGGATTTCACTTCACCCCTGAAAAAGGCGAAGAAGTACTCATCGGATTTGAAGGTGGCAATGCCGAACGGCCGTATATGCTCGGTAGCCTCTACCATGGAAGCGCCAAACCAGAAACATGGAAGACCGATAAAAATGACATCAAAGCCATACGGACTCGAAGCGGGCATACCCTCGAATTTAATGATAAAGATGGGGAGGAGCTCATTACTTTGATGGATAAAAATGGCAATTCTATGGTATTTAATACCAAAGAGAAAACTATTATTATCGGAAGTGAAGAGAAAATAATATTAGCCTCCAAATTTATATCACTAAATGCCGATGATATAGAATTACACTCTAAGAATACGAAACTTATCTCTTCCAAGGCTTCTGTCTTTCAAACGAAAGATAGCACCTTATCTGTTTTGCCGAACGATATAAACAGTGAGAGTAAAAACATCAAACTTGATGGAAAGACAGGGATAGAATTGTCCACAAAGACCTTGAAGTCAAATTCAAGTGTTGCTTCCAATTTCAGTGCTAAGATTATCAAACTTAATTCATAACCTACTTATGGCTGAAGACGCTACTATAGCCCAGGAATTTTATAAAATTCGAGCCAAATGGGATTCCATAACCGATATCCGTTGGGATATGGCTATATGGGTATGTGAGTTTCAAGACCTCGATATCATCGATAAATTCATGCAGATTGAAGCGTCACCAGCTGGCATTTTTTCTGATATATTTTTCCGGTTTGCATCTGTTTATACCACCGATGAGCGTTTTGAAGAAGATCTGTGGAAAGAGTTCCTAAGCTGGTTTGTTCAAGGGGAAGATAAAACCTATGACATGATCTATGCGCTCAAAAAGGATGGTTTTCTGCCAGAAGAGTATGAAGTGAACGCTGATCTTCCTCCTACGTTTGAGAGTGTGGTTGGTGAGTTCTTGAGACTAAAAGAATTGTTGCCCTTTGATGAAGATTATTTTATCCTCTATTTTGGCCCTGCCATGCACGAAAAGGGATTTGAGAAATGGATTGAAACTAAGCTAAAAAACAAATTGCCAAAAGACATACGACTCGCTATTATAGACATAGAAACTAAAAGAGCGTATCCTAAACTGAAAAACCTCAAAGAGGCACATGTCGTAGAACTTACCGTTCCCTTGGATATGGGGTCTGCTATGAGTAATGCCATGAATAAGGATTCTGATGGCGAGCGACCCCAAGCAATCTCTTCCAAATTTCAAAAACAAGTACGGGTAGTCATGGATGCATCTACCAAGGATGATGTGGATCTACAGGAAGAAGTAGACTTGATGATATTATATGGCAAACAACTAAAAATGATAGCTGCTGATGCTACAGCCCATCTTACTGCCGCCATTGCTTTTTCCGGAAAAAAGCTATACGAAAAAGCCCTCGAATATGCTACATTGGCAGTAGATATTGCCGAACCTGAATTGGATACAAGCGATGAAGCATACCCTATATGGCGTGCCGCTATCATGATTAAGGGAAATATGTATTTTGGCTTTAAAAAAATTGACAAAGGAATAAATTGTTATAATGACTTAGCAAAAACAGCTATTAGAAAAAAAGATGCTTTCTATGTCATGGAAGCCTATAGAATGATTGCTTATGAAGAGAAACGAAGAAAAAATCTTGAAGAAGCTTGGAATGCAAGCATCTTTGCACTTCAAGCCGGAACCAACCTCCCTGATGAAGTTCGAATAGCCTCTACTTTTATATTTGTAGCCGGTACAGCTTATGAGATTGCGCAAGATGACATGATGTCTGACGATGTTCTGGAGAGTCTTGAAAAACAGTATGACCAATATATTGGTAAGGATTGGCCAAGTAAATTAGTAGAAGCGCAAGCGGTACAAGAAAAATACCTTGCACGCATATCAACCTTTAAAAATTAACCCATGTCAGAACCAGAAAGTGCAGAACAAGTGAATGAAGGCTTCATGGGATTAATCACCAAGGGGGTGACTGTTATAGAAAATATGCAGTCTGCTTTGGGAGGACTAATGCCTAGTATTCCGGGTCAAATGGCAGGTAAATATCAAGATTTCGCCATTGGCATAGATTTTCACCCTACGATATGGCCACCATCTCCTTTGTTTCCAGTGCCACATATCGGAATGGTATTCGATATCATGGGCGCTATATTTGCTGCCATCAATGCAACAATTCCTGAACCACCTGAAGTGGAGGACGAAGGAGAAGATGACGAAAATCAAGAACCCCAACCTCTAACAGTAAGCTCTGTAGCCGTAGCAATCGTTCAAGCTATGGCACCCTCTGTAATGGTCAATAACAAATTTATCGCCAATGCAGGTACAAGCATACAACACCTGCCTGGAATATTCTTCCACGCACTCCCGCTTGTATCTCCCATGTCAGAGTCTGAAATGTTTATGGGCAGCTCGACTGTATTGGCCGATGGATCGCCGTTTTGCTACCAGTTTTTACCTGCTTTGTCGTGTAACATGATAGGATTCCCTGCACCATTTAGACCTAAAAAGGCAAAACCTAAATGTCGCTGATGGCGCCTACTTCCTCATTGGTCATGGTGATTCCTGGAGGATTTCCAGTAATGGTAGGCGGCCCCCCAACCATCGACCTCATGGGAATGATTTTTGCCATGGGGCTCAAAGGAATCGGGAAACTTGCCAAAAAAGGTAAAGGGTTACTTAAGAAAACTAAATCATTTCAGCGTATTGGAGACAGCCTTCAAAGTGCAATCAATAGAATTAAAAACAAATATCCTCGCATTGGTAAAATTCTACAATCCTTCAAATGCAAACACTTTGGAGAACCTATTGATGCCGCCACAGGTAGAGTATATGCCGAGAATGATGACTTCAACCTACCAGGCCCTATCCCTTTCACTTGGACAAGGTACTACTACAGTGATAGCGAACAACCCAGTCCAATTGGTAGCAATTGGCATCATTCATACCATATTGGCTATCATAAAGCCAGTGACGATGCCATAGTACTTCTACGCCATGATGGACGAGAGGTAGCTTTACCAAGCCTTACCGATGGAGACTTGTACTTCGACCCCTCAGAAAAAATCTCTTGGTTCAAAGATAAACGTGGCGTAGGATTCAAAGATGATAATGGTCTGACCCATCGCTTTACCACCTTCTCCTACGATGGTTATCATCCTATCGAAACCATAGAAAACGACCTTGGATTTAGTATCCAGTTTAGCTATGATAAACATGGTACTCTCAATGAAATTATTGACAGCGCAGGGCGTATCCTCACGGTAGAAAGTAAAAATCAACGAATCACCGGTATCTCTACCCACAACCTCGATGGACGTGTCGATCTTATTCGATACGAAATCGATGACCAAGATAATCTGGTGAAAGTCACCGATGCCCATGATGTCAGCAAACATTTTTACTATGATGGACACCTGCTTGTAAGACTGACCAATCAGACCGGGCTCAACTTCTACTGGGAATACGAAGGCAAAGGAGACAACGCTCGATGCGTACATACATGGGGCGATGGTGGCATACTCGAATATTGGACCCAGTACGAACCTGGAAAAACCATGGCAACCAATGCCCTAGGACATACCACTACCTATTACTACGACAAAGACAACCTCATATATCGTATCACAGACGCCAAAGGGGGAGAAACTTATCAAGAATATGATGGAGATCAAAACCTGATGCTGATAATGGATCCAGCAGGCAATACTACCAAATATACTTACGACAAATTTGGCAATACCCTCTCTATTCAAGATGCTGATGGACACACCTCTTGGATGCAATATGACGGCGAGCAGCGACTCATATCCTATTATTCCCCCGGAGGACAAAGCATGGATTGGGTATATGATGCCCAAGGCAAACTTATTCGTCGGGACAATGCCGATGGTTCTTGGAATACTTTTGAATACGAAGATGGCAAACTCACTACTATTACAGACCATGAAGATCGTGTGACCCGACTAGCGTGGAATGATCGGTTTGACTTGCGCTCCGTCATACTGCCAGACGGCAAAAAATCATCGTGGCAGTATGACCATCTTGGTCATGTATTGCGAAGCGTACAGCCCAATGGCGCTACCACTACCTATCAATACGATAAAGTAGATAACGTGCTCGAAGTGCGTGAGCCTGATGGCAACAAGCACTTCTTTGAATACGATAATGCGGGCAATGTCACCCGTGCAGAGGATAACCAAAGACAAGTAGAATTTACTTATTGGGGATTAGGAAATCTTAAAACCCGTACCGAAAATGGTAAAACCCTATATTTTGGATACAACAAAGAAGAGCAACTCGTAGGTATCGTCAACGAAAAAGGCGAAGCCTACAAATTTGGGCTCGATCCATTGGGGCAGATTACTGCCGAATGGGGATTTGACGGACTCCAAAAAAGATACGTGCGGGACAAAGCAGGAAGAGTAACAAAAGTATTGCGTCCAGACGAGCGTTGGACACGATACCAATATACCGGCACAGGAAAAATACTCGCAGCTTCATACTACGATGCCACTACCGAATATTTCAACTATGATCCGGATGGCAGATTGATAGAGGCTACCAATGAATTTGCTACCGTTATGATGAGCTACGACCGTGGACGATTGGTATCGGAGACGCAAAATGAACATGCGGTCAATAGCCAGTACAATACCTTCGGACAAAGAACAAAAATAACGAGCAGCCTAGGAGCCGATATCCGTCACGACTTTGATGAAAATGGCGAACTCACTCGTACCGCTACCGATGACTGGGAAGCAAGATTTGAACGAGACAGCCTCGGACTAGAAATCAAACGAATGGTCAGTGGTGGGCTCGATATATCCACCGATAGAGATCAAAAAGGAAGAGTAATACGGCACGAGATACGCTCAAAAAACATAGAAGGAAGAAGCGTAAGATACAATTGGGGAAGAGGCGATAGACTCCTAAGCATGGTCGATGAGCTCAAAGGCAAAAAAACCACCTTTGGTTATAACGAAACAGGTGACCTGCAATTTGCCCAATACGGCAGAGGATGGGAGACGGTATATAAAATGCCAGATGCCGTAGGCAACCTCTTCAAGAGCAAAGACCAAAACGACAGAGAGTATGACGATGGAGGCAAACTCGTCAAAGACGAAAACCATCACTACGAATATGACGCCGAAGGCAACCTAACCAAAAAAACCAGCCTCGAAGGCGATTGGCTTTACCAATGGTATGGCAATGGCATGCTCAAAAGCGTACAGCGCCCCGATAACAAAAAGGTGCAATTTGAATACGATGCATTAGGAAGAAGAACTGCGAAAATAAGCGACGGCAATATCACCAAATTCGTATGGGACGGCAACACCCCCCTCCACGAGTGGACCTACAGCGAGCAAGACCGCCCCACTACCTACATAGACCCACAAGGCACGCTCCAAACCGAAGGCACTGAACCTACCACAGACATGACCACGTGGCTCTTCGAAGCAGGCAGCTTCGTGCCAGCCGCCAAAATTATAAATGACAAGAAATACTCTATCGTCTGTGACTACCTTGGCACACCCGTACAGGCGTATGACTCTTCAGGGGAGAAGGTATGGGAATGTGCGCTAGACATATACGACAAGGCGATGACGGTAGAGGGGGAAGCTTCGTTTGTGCCGTTTAGGTATCAAGGGCAGTATGAGGATGTAGAGACGGGGCTTTATTATAATCGGTTTAGGTACTACTCTCCTGAGACAGGAACGTATATCTCAAAAGACCCAATCGGACTAGCAGGGAATAATCCTAATATGTATGCTTACACGAAGGATAGTAATGTTTGGATTGATGTGTTTGGTTTGGATTGTAATAGTCTCGGGCAGTGGGGAGAAGATTTTGCTAAAGAACAACTAGAAGGAAATGGGAAATACAAAAGAGTATTCTCGGTACAGAATGGGTCAAACCATGGTATTGACCTTGTTGGTGAAAGAATGGATGGGAAATTTGATTTCTTTGAAGTGAAAACAACAGGTGTAGGAAAAGCTGTACCACTGTCTGAAAGACAGATGAATCCTGATTTCTTTATTCGTGATATCCTTAATAAACCAAACATTGAGAGTTTCGGAATTTCCGAGGAAGCTGCTGCTACCATGCTGAACAATATTGGTGACAAAAGGGTGATAGATGTGTTTATTGATAATGGAAAATTGGGTAATGTTTTAACTTCAATTTGGGGAGGATAATGGTATATAAGAAGAACACAGAACAATTTACGTTTAAAGAGATTGCTAGATTTGTTAAAAGGCAAGAGAAGTTTTACAAAGATCTATATAAAATAAAGGATGTTATTAAAACAAATAAATATCTTAAATATTTTGATGAATATATTGAAACTGGAAAATCAACATTTAAAGTTGGTGTTAGTCTTTTTGGGGAAGAAAAGGAAATGGAATATGATTATTTGGATATATTTCATTTTGTAAGAGCTTATTATGAGTCTAAGTATATATTGACATTTGAAGAAAGTGGTATTACTCATGCATTACTAGAAGGATATTACCTGAAAATATTAAGACAAGTAGCATATGCTAAAATTGGAAAATTTGAGTCGGGTATTCTAAGTACAGATTTGACTTTAATGTATATCGCAACATTAATCTTTCACCCCAATGAATCTAAAATTATTGGTAATCATCTCATTGGTTTTTTAGATTCTCATATCGCGGGAATGAGAAGGTCATGGAAAACTAAGCTAGATAGACTGTTTGGATTCTCAAATATTTGTCCACTGGCTTCGTTTATTGCGAGAGACAAAGGTCATGATACTATTGCTGATAAGTTAGATGAATACAAAACAAATCCATTACACGATTATTATGCATACGCCATAAATAATATTTATTCAAATGATAAAGAAATAGTATTGAAACTGATTAATGATATGGTTGACTTTCATCTAAGAAATAGCAAAAATGATCTTACAATGCCATTTAATCATGAAGAATGGAGATATTTTCCCATTGAAATTATATCATTGTTAAGGCTTAGAAAGGAAAAAGGATTGGAGGTTAGTTTTATTTCAAATCCATTAATTGACAAATTTATGTCATTAATGGAAATTAACCTTCCCATTCCAACTTCGGCATTTATTTCTAAATTACGAGCAAGAATCTACGACATGGAAGAGCAAAAATGAGATCCCATACCCCTTTATTTTTAGGCGTTCCACGCTTAATTCGTCCTTTTGTTTTCAGCCCCTATTCCCTATATTCAAGCGCTTATTTCGCCTGCGGGAAGTGGCTTTTTCTGTTCTTTTAGTTATTATTTTGTACTTTCACATTAAATCAATTTTATAAAGTGAAAAACCTCCTCCTCATACTATTCCTATCCCTGCAAACCTTTGCACTAGGTAATGCGGTAGCTAGTACGGCGGGTAACACCATTCAAGAATCACAGGCATCCCAATCGGTCAGTACACCCGTACAGGCGTATGACACCGAAGGCAACCTAACCAAAAAAACCAGCCTCGAAGGCGATTGGCTTTACCAATGGTATGGCAATGGCATGCTCAAAAGCGTACAGCGCCC
>JAJRRH010000021.1 GCA_024279715.1 Bacteroidota bacterium | reverse complement strand
GGTTAACCAAAGGCTTGGTAGATGGCAATGTGGTATGATCAAAAGTTACAGGATTACCATCCTCATCAGAATACACAATAGTCGGGTCATAACAACAGTTACGATCTATATTTTCTTGAATTTTTTCGGCTGTGTCATAATAATTAGGAATATCAACACGAACGCCAACAGTAATATTCAACTTATCGTTAAGCTCTATCTCATCTTGACCATAAACAGATAACTGACCAAGATTGGTTTCTGCCAATGCCCATGAATCATTAGTATTGTTGGTGTCAAAAGACGCTTGCGCCGCTGCAACAGCACCATCGTAATACCCAACAGCAACAGAATCAGCAAATGCATTTATATCTACATCTGGTGCAAATACCAATCCACCATAGCTACCAAGATTAAATGAATTATTGAATTGAAATTTCTCTAATGCCACACCCAAAGTGACATTGTGATTGCCAACAAAAATACTCATGTCATTTTTGATTTGAAACACATCTTGATCCAACACATTGTTGATTGAGAATGGCTCATGACCAGCGACAATATATCTCACATCATCTTTGGAGATATTAATCATGGGAAACGGAGAAGACTTTGGATCTCTTTTATCTCTAAATTGGGTATAGCCAATTGTAAATTTATTGGCTATTGAATTACCAATAGTAGATTTTAGCTCTGCTCTTAATTGTTTCAATGTATTGTTGATTCTATAGCCACTATTCTCAAATTGCAATGTCGTGAAATCTGGCCCTCTTCTACCTATCGCAGAAGGGTGAGCAGTATTGTCATTATATGCTTTAAGGAAGTTGTATGTGGTTGACAATTTGTGTTTCTGTCCAATATTAAAATCAAACTTCAACAATCCCTTATAGTTGTCTTGCTCATGGATATATCCTTCACTTGCACCAGTGTCATATCCATATCTCTCCATCAATAGATTTGAAACCATGTCCATGTCTGCTGCAGATACACGTGAGACATTACTCCCCGTTAGCGTACCTCCATTTGGAGACCAAAGCGACCCAAGGTCTGAACGGTCTTCTTTTTCGAAATTCGCAAAGAAGAATATTTTGTCTTTTACTATTGGCCCGCCAATACTTACTCCAAACTGCGACTGTTTAGGATCTCCAATGAAGATATTCTCTCCATCTACCTTATCCCCTGTCAATCCTTTATTTCTAAAAAAGCCAAAAGCAGTTCCCATGATTTTGTTGGTTCCTGACTTAGATACAGAGTTAATAGATGCCCCAGTAAACCCAGATTGCGTAACGTCAAAGGGAGCAATAGCAACACTTATTTGTTCGATAGCATCCAAAGAGACCGGCTGCGCATTAGATTGGCCACCAGGCGTTGCTGCATCTAATCCAAATGGATTATTGAAGATCATACCGTCTAGAGAATAGTTATTGAACTGGTCATTACGACCGGCAAAAGAACCACCATCAGCAGACATTGGATTCAATCGTGTATAATCAGAAGCAGACCTACTGATTGTTGGTAGGTTATTCAACTGTTTTGAATCAATCGAAGTCACTGGTCCTGTACGTTGTCCATTAAGTATGACATCTTTTTTGCCCGTTATCACTACTTCATCCATTGCCACTCCTTCCACTCTCATTTTGAAATCGATGTTCCTTTTTCGTCCGAGTTCGAGAAAAATATCTTTCTTAATTTCTACGGCATAGCCAACAAAATTCACTTGTATCGTATATGGTCCACCTACACGTAGATTACGAATAGAGTATTTACCATTGTCTAATGTGATTGCTCCGTATCGGGACCCACTGGGAGTATGAATAGCTACGACAGTAGCAGCAAACATGGGTTCGTCTTTCTCGTTTAATACTGTTCCTCCAAGAGAGGCTGTCGTCACTTGAGCAAAAGCTGAAGTGGAAATAATTAATAATGCTAGTAGTAATAGTTTTTTCATGAAGATTTAATATTAATGTGTTGTTAAAATAATATGGCGATAAAAATAGCCACTTCAACTCATTATAAGTTTAATCCAGATCGAAACTTATCAGCAACTAACCCTCTGACTACTACATTCTATTGACAAAAATGTGAATAAAGTTCATCCAATAACAAATTATTGGATTCCTAAGGCATCAAAAAAGAAAGAGATACACTAATCAACCAACTTTCCATTATCAAACACTTGATCTTTGACCATCTCACCTGCTTCATTCCACACTTGCCATTTACCACATTTCAAACCTCTTTTGGTTCTGGAATCACAATAATTCCCATCAATTTTTTTAGTCCCATCTTCATAGAATTCTCTAACGAAACCAACAATAATATCATCGTCATAAAATGCTTCTCGTGACAATTGTCCATTTTCATAGTACTCATATATTGCACCTTTTCTTTCGCCATTCACAAAATTGCCTTTGAATTTAACATTGCCATTCTCATACCATTCCTCCCATGCTCCTGTTTTCTTTTGAATACGTGTCATCTTATACTCTCCTTCACTTTCCTTCTGTCCATTCGGATAAAATGTAGTCACTCTACCCGATAGTTTTGCCTTGTCATAATACGCTTTTAGCATCACTATTCCCTCTTCATTGTATTCCTTCCATTCCCCCATACGTCTTCCCATATCATAAAGCCCCGAATATTTTTCCTGACCATTCTCATGCCATTCCGTTGTAAGTCCATGAAACATAGATTCTTTACGACCAGAATAAGCGTATGTCGTTTCTAACTTCTTCTGACCATTTGCATACCATTCGGAAGATTTGCCCTCACGTCGTCCTTTTATATAACTTACTTCTCTTCGTTTAGCACCATTTTCGTACCACTCTACCCATGTCCCCTCTTTACGAGACCTGTTGATATCCGCTTTAGATTCACCATACTCACCCTCCATTTTTTTCGTGCCATCACTATAAAACTCAACGAACATTCCAATACGCTTGTCATCTTTATATTTCACAACACTTTTCTCACGATTGTTGTCATAATACTCCCGCCAGACATCTTGCTTTCTTCCTTCTCGATACTGTCCTTTCATTTCTACTTCACCGTTCGGATGATAGCTAGTCCAGTCTCCATCAATCCTGCGCCCTCTTGACCCTTCAAGATATGAGTTATTGGTTTCAAACAATTCAACATAGTGTGTTTTACCATTATCATGCGTTGCTACCCACTTGCCAACGCAAGAGTTCTTTTTGTATTCACCAACAAGTTTTTCAATTCCATTTTCATGAAATTCTTTGTAAATGCCTGTATTAAATTCATCTCTTACAGTTCCAACCTTAGCCAATTGTCCATTTTCATACCACTCTTTGTATTCGCCGTCCACAGCTCCGTTCACATAAGGGTACTTCTTTTTTAATTGACCATTTTCATAATATTCTTCAGTAAGTCCATTCAACACGTCACGTTCCTCGATACCAAGCCCACCATTTCCACGAGTGACAAGCATATACTTCGCTTTTATATGAATTTTCCCCGATGGATGATACTTAATGCTCAGCCCATCTCTACGTCCATTACGGTAATGCTCCTCCGTCTTTAATGTTCCATTTTCGTACCACTCCTTATAATCCCCTTCCCTAAATCCTTTATCGTTCAAATTTTCAAACCGTTTCTTATTGCCATTTTCCCAATACGTTTGTCGCTTGCCTGGTTTAGAATAGCTAGTGGAGGTAGAGCCAAAAGTAGCTTGGCTCTTAGGGTCTTTCTTTTTTCTACGATATTCTTTCTGACCGATAATGATGTTCGGTAAAGCAATACAAAGGATTAATAGTATAATTGGATATCTATTTTTACTCATAACAAGTGGCACTAATGCTTTTTTAGGCTAATAATTAAAAATTTCTATATTTGTCGCAAAACTAATAAATTACAAGAAATGAAAAAAATAATATTTACAATACTTTTTCTATTGACAGTTATACTATCGATAGGACAATCCGTTGAAATCTCAGGTGTTAAAGGCAGGTTCTATAGTGGTGTTCACTCTATTGAAGATTATGGAT
>JAJRRH010000020.1 GCA_024279715.1 Bacteroidota bacterium | reverse complement strand
TTACGCAAAATGCCTCTACCTACCAGAAGCAATAAGATGAAGGTTAATAGCGCTGTAATACCAATCCTTTCTCTCTTCGTGAAGATGAAAAAATTGGTGATGGATTCGCGCATGACAGATTATTTTTTGATGGCGGCGAAATATTTTTTTAATTCTTCTTTCACTTTTGGCGCTAATAGAACAAGCCCTACCATGTTGGGCACCATCATAGCAAAGATCATGGCATCTGAGAAACCAATTACGGATCCTAGACTTGCCGCAGCACCTATCACAACAAATACAAGAAATAGAATTTTATACGCATATTCCATTTTCTTAGATCGACCGAAGAGGTATGCCCAGCCTTGAAACCCGTAATATGACCATGATATCATGGTTGAAAAGGCGAATAGAACGACTGCTATTGTCAATACGTACGGAAACCAGGAAATAACGGATGAGAAAGCGCTTGAGGTTAATAGTATTGCCTGCGCATCATTAAGACTACCGTTTTCAGTTGCGACATTGCCTGTTATCACTAACACAAGAGCTGTCATTGTGCAAACCACTACCGTATCGATGAATGGCTCTAGTAAAGCAACCATTCCTTCAGATGCTGGGTATTTTGTTTTAACTGCTGCATGTGCTATTGAGGCGGAACCAATTCCAGCTTCATTCGAGAAGGCTGCCCTTCTAAACCCTTGTACTAGCACTCCGACAAATCCACCTGCCACACCATCAGGACTAAATGCGCCGTTGAATATTTGTGCAAAAGCATCCCCAATCATGTCGTATTTTGCAATTATAACAAACAAGGAAGCTGCAACATATATCACGACCATGAATGGTACAATTTTGTCTGTTACTTTGGCTATTTTTTTTATACCTCCGATAATAACTATTCCGACAAGAACTGCCATTACTAGACCGAACAACCACCCTTTTCCATGTAGAAAAGATTCATTACCTCCAGTAATATGCTCCACAAGTTGGAAGGCTTGATTAACTTGAAACATATTTCCTCCACCAAATGAGCCACCTATAACAAATACCGCAAACAATCCGGCTAATACTTTACCTAAGCCGTCAAGATTAAGTGATTTTAATCCTTTACGAAGATAATACATAGGACCGCCGTACACGGTGCCGTCTGCTTCGATATCTCGATACTTTACCCCGAGTGTACATTCTACAAATTTGGACGCCATACCCAAAAGTCCTGCGACGATCATCCAAAAGGTAGCTCCTGCTCCACCGATAGAAACGGCAATGGCTACCCCCGCAATATTACCAAGGCCCACTGTGGCAGAAAGTGCCGCTGTCAATGCCTGGAAATGTGTTACTTCTCCGGAGTGACCTTCGATGGCTACCGTTTCAATCGCATCCCCTCCTGGCGTAGAATCGCCTGCCATGTTCATCGACTCATGGTGATCTACGTGATCATACTTACCTCTTACGATATTGATAGAAGTAAAGAATCCACTGAAGTTGATGAATTTGAAGTAGAATGTAAAATATAATGCACCAAGGATTAGAGGGAATAACACCCAATAAATTTCGACATTTTCACCGAATGGGATCTTGTAAAAAATAAAGTCAACGAACCATCCTGTGGCTTTACCAAATTTCTCATCAATGATTTGATCGATTCCTTTTTTGGTAGTTTCTTGCGCAAAAAACAATACAGGTAGAAAGGCAGACGCTAATAGTGTAAATAGTTTTTTCATTTAAATTGGTCTTATATATTGGTTGTCAATCAGAGGAAGAATGACTTATATTCATTCCGTCATTGACCGTAGTTTGTATATGGCACAAGATATAAAAAAAAATGACTCTTTTGCTTTTTAAAAAAATATACCCCGAGATTCCTAAATAGAAAGAGGCAATACTACTGTTTCATTTGCGCTTCAACAATGGCTAACCCTTCTTTGAATGTCCGAGGGTGGTAATCTAGGTCATTTTGCGCTTTGGATATGTCAAATCCTGTATGAGGAGGGCGATTTGCCAACTGATTAAGCGAGGCAGTGCTGATCGGTTTGATTAGGTTCTTATCCAATTTAAAATATTCCGCTATCTGATGAACTAGCTCTAATACACTGTAGGTTTCGGGGCCTGAGATGTGATATATGCCTTTTGCATTTTTATCTACCATCAACCAACAAGCCTCTGCTAGGTCTTCAGCCAATGTTGGCGAACGATACTGGTCGTCCACAACGGTGATAGTTTTTTTATTGAGCAAAGAATTGTATGCCCAAAGTACAAGGTTTGACCGGCTCATATTTTTTGTTATACCATATATAATTATGGTTCTGGCGATTATCCAATCTTGTAATTCGCTGTTTTCAATTAGTATTTCTGCATCTAGTTTGGACTTTGCATAGGCGCTCAATGGATTGGGTTTATCCTCTTCATTATAGTTGCCTTTTTTTCCATCAAAAACAAAATCGGTAGATAGATGTATTAGTTTGCATCCGTTTTTAACACTTGCATCAATAAGATTCTGCACGCCAAGTACATTTATTCGCTCGCACTCGTCCAGGTGCTTTTCACAGTCGTCTACTTGGGTAAATGCGGCGGTATTGATTATACTGGTAGGGGAGAATTCACCCACTATACGCAGTACTTCTTCAAGGTTGCATATATCCATTTCTTGGTATTGCAATTTTTTAAAATCTTCTAGTCTTTTACTTCCTCTTGCTGTTGCAAGAAGCTCAACGTTGGATTTATTGTAAAGAAGGGCGACTAATTTTTGACCTAGTAGTCCATTGGATCCAGTGATTAGGACTCGGTGTTTTTTACTCATTATATGATACAGCTAATTATCTGCTTTTCGGCATGAATTATTCTACTTCCCAAACGGATCTTTTCTTATGTTTGGGCTTGAAATATTCTTTGTGTTTGAGAATAAACGCCATGAATACATAGATAAGAACTGGCGACCCAAAGGTAATAAAGGATATATATATGAAGGTTAAACGAATGTCACTTGACTTAATACTCATCTTATTTCCAAGCCAAGAGAACACTCCATACGCCTCTTTTTCTGATATATACCTTAGTCTTTCGCTGATTTTCATATTCCTTGTGATTTTAACAACCTGATTCCTATCGGGCAGTTCAAACATTTTTTAAAGGTACAACTTTCATTTTTTAATTCCAATAGCCCTTGCGTATCGTGTGCAGAATCTGATTTCAACCCTAGTTTATTCCAATTTTTGATAATCGAATTACTTTCTGCTGGAACGCTTTGTAGGAGGTTGAGGGCTCTCTCTTTCATCTGCTCATCTTTCATTTTATCGGCATAACTGAATAGTATAGGCACGATGCTATTGATGACCAAATTGCGTCGGACAGTTTGACCTATTGATTTATTTT
>JAJRRH010000019.1 GCA_024279715.1 Bacteroidota bacterium | reverse complement strand
TTTTTTCACTGTTTTTTTCTTAGCAGTTACTTTTTTAGCAGTAGTTTTTTTAGCTGTAGCTCTTTTCTTAGGAGCAGCTTTTTTAGCCGTTGCTTTTTTAACAGTCTTTTTAGCCGTAGCTTTTTTTACTGTTTTCTTAGCGGTAGCTTTCTTAGCTGTCACCTTCTTTTTAGCTGTAGCTTTTTTAGCTGTAGCTTTTTTAGGAGTGGCTTTCTTCGCCGTTACCTTTTTCTTATTGGCTTTTTTGGTAGCCGTACTCTTTTTAGCAGTTGCCATATTTGTTCTTTTGTGTTTTTACAATGTTAAGTCAAAGTTGTTTTTGTATTTCTGTCGAAAATGATAAGTTTTAACATTCAAATTGTGAACACCAAAACTGGATTCTAACTTAACATTTTCAATAAAAAATATTCAAGATTATTCTTGACACATTAACTATCGATTCCTATTACGATATACTTTAGAATAGGTTACCTTTTTAATCATAAAAATAATGTAGCATGATTTAGTAAGCTTTGTGTACCAATAGACAATTAGCATTTTCTAATTCAAATAATTTCGTAATAGAGGTAAAGCGTAAAGAGTTTTTCGGGGATCTAGTTTGAGCGATTAAATAGTTTCTTTGAGCCATTTGAAAAATTCACGTTGCCAAACAAGTGCATTTTGAGCATTGAGCACCCAGTGGTTTTCTTCTGGAAAATATAACAATCTACTTTTTATACCTTGTAACCTTGCGGCTTGAAAAGCACCTAGTCCTTGTCCAACTGGTACGCGATAATCCTTTCCCCCTTGGATAATCAGAATTGGTTTTGACCATTGTGCAACTTTAGTAGCAGGATTAAATTCGTTGTAGGATTTTTGGGCTGTAGTATTTTCCTTGTCCCAATAAGCTCCTCCTAAATCCCAATTGACAAAAAACATCTCTTCGGTAGTACCATACATGCTCCTCCAGTCAAAAATGCCATCATGTGAGATGAAAGTTTTAAATCTATCGTCATGTTCTGCCATAAGGTTGAAAACGGAATATCCACCATAGCTAGCACCGATACATCCCAGGTGATCGTTATCGACATAAGCCTCCTTGGCGACATCGTCAATTGCAGATAGATAGTCATCCATGTTTTGTCCGCCATAGTCTCCGCTTATTTGCTCGTTCCACTCAACACCATAACCTGGCATTCCTCTTCTGTTAGGTGCTACAATTATATAACCTTGGGCAGCCATCAATTGGAAGTTCCATCGATAGGAATAGAATTGACTTAGCGCGCCTTGTGGTCCTCCTTGACAATAGAGTAGGGTAGGGTATTTTTTTGAAGGATCAAAATTCGGTGGATAGATAACCCAAGTGACCATGTTTTTGTCGTCTGTGGTTTTTACCATTCGTTTCTCAATTTTACTTAAAGCAATGTTTTGATAAAGTCTATCATTGGAGTGGGTAAGTTGTGTCATCGATCCATCTTTTAATTTCACGGAGTATATTTCTGTTGCATGATTCATGTCTCTACGATGTACGATAAATGATTTTCCGGACTGCCCGATGATGCCATTAATGTCGAACTGTCCTTTGGTGATTTGTTTGACGGTAATAGCTTGGGTAGGTTTTTTTGGAACGATAAGACCAAATAGTTGAACAGTGCCATTCACTGGTGCATTGAAATATATCATGTCTCCTTTTTCAGACCAAAGGAAAGAGTAGACGGTGCCATCCCAATCTTTTGTGAGGTTGATGTCTGTGTTTCCTAGTTTTATGATGATGTCATTTTTGTCAGATTCATAACCGTCCCTTTTCATTCTTAAAAAAGCAAGAGTGCCATTTGGTGAAAATGCTGGAGAATTATCATATCCTTTGTTGGTCTCTGTCAGATTGATGGTGGCTCCATCTTTCATGCTGTATTGATAGATGTCCGAATTGGTGCTTTCGGCATATTCTTTTCCATCCGCTTTTTTGCATACATATAATACTTTGTCGCCATCGGGATGCCAAACATAATCTTCGGCTCCACCAAATGGCATTTGCGGACAGTCATATGGCTCTCCTTTCATTAGGTCGATGGGTTCAAAACTATCTTCCCCTATTTTTTCAATAAAGACATGACCATATTCACCATCTTCCCAGGTGTCCCAGTGCCGATAGTTAAGGTCGTCGTAGATATAGACATTGGATTCGGAGACGTCATTATAATGGTCTTGTCCAGTCACCTTTTTTGCTTTCACTTGTCGAGATACTATTCTATATTCTCCCGAGCTATTGATTTTGTCATCTGTTATGAGGTCATTGGAGTTTTCTATTTTAGTGCTTTTTCCTCCTTTGATAAGCATTTTGAATTGTTGCGTTACACTTTTGTTGTTGTCGAGAAGTACTTTTTTAACTTGATAGATGATTTGCTGATGATCGTCGGATAGTCCAATAGCTGAGACACGGTTGAGTTTTAGCAGCATTTCAGGAGTGATGCCCTTGTTGCCTGTTTTGGTCTGTGCGAATGAGCCGATGGTGAAAAGAAGGCTTAGGATTATAGGAAAAAGTTTTTTCATGATACTTCGTATTTGTAATTTTTTATGAAGGTATCAATAAGTTGTGAGATGGGGTAGGTTTTGGGTTGATTTTTTGTGAAAGGGATAGTATTATCCAGCTTGAATTAGTTTAATTTTAATGAATAGAAGGCACAAATTAAAAGTCTTGATTAATAAATCACTAATGATATGCCACAAGATTTAAGAAGCGCCACTTTCAAGTCAGAAGAATAATACTACATCTCCACTTTCAATTCTTCATTTTTCATAAGTCCTTCATCAATGAGTTTTTTAATGACAATCTCGGTCATATCACTTTTGAACTTGAATTCATTTCTGATGTCTGCAACGTAGGCTTTGAGGGATAGCTTGAGATAAAATCTATGGTCACTCATTTTATTTTCAAAGAGGACTACAATAGGTTTGTTGAGATAGACGTACTTTGATATTTGTGCAGCTTCCATGGCTATGTTTCTTACTTTCTCAGTATTGGCATTTATGGGTAAATATATTTCCGCTACTACCTGGCAATCTGGCTCACCTGTATTGGTGTTAGACACCGCATTGGTCATGATTTCAGCATTAGGAATGCTCACAACAGAGTCATCAGGAGTCACTATTCTTGTAGATCGAAGACCTATTCCAATAACTTCTCCATAGTGGTCGTGTATGCTTATCTTATCTCCTAATACGAAAGGTCTGTCGAAGAGGATGATGATGCCTGCAAATATATTTTTAAGAATATCCTGTGACGCAAACCCTATTGCCAATCCGATGGAAGCACCTGCTGCCATCAAGGCGGATACACTTGGGCGAAAGATGCCGGCTATAATCAGGTATACTGCTAGTGTCCAGCCAAGAATGTTTATCACAGGAATGATCCCCTTGATGGTGATTCGATATTGGGTGCTCTTTTCTGCAAGTCGACTAAGTATAAGCGCCAATAATTTTAAGGTGAAATAGGTTAGTATTAGTATTACAATAGACCAAAAGATATTCCCAAAGGATATTTTTTCAAGTAATTTAAGGGGCTCATTTTGTAGTGGTTCATTGATACTTGCTAGTAATCCGTTAGTGGTTTTTGAGCCTAGGTCAGTTTCTGGATTAGAATTCTCCTGAGCGAATATTTGTAAGCTAAAAACCATCTGCGACAGGATGGCAAAAATATTTAGTAATGTTTTTTGCATGATTTTAATGTATGATGTTTTTAGCTTTTAGAATGGTAAGACACTGTCGGTATAAAAGCGGATTAACGAGGAAGTAGTCTTCGCTTTCTAGAATTAATCCAAATTCGATAAGCGTATGTATTCGTCTTCTTACATTTGCTTTCTTCATATTCATGACATCTTTTAGAGCATCTATTTTCAATTTGTCATGTTGAATAAGTGTGCCCAAGATGTATAGGCTATTTTCAGGTAGGTTTCGGATGAAACTTAGATCAAATTTCTGCATGGAGCTTACATTAAGGGTGTTGCCGGGCACTTCACGTAGTGAGCTTAGCCAATAAGAAAGTGCGATACGAATGTTGCCTTTCGCCATATTGTTCAGTTCGGTGAAGTATTGATTCTCCAAATATTCTTGCTGGGCTTTTTTCGTTAGATTGTTGAATTTCTTGCTTTTTAAATTCTGGTAGGATGGAACAAAGGTTGTAGAGTAACCGCTTACCATATGACGCTGTTTGATGATATTCGTCATTATCTCATTCGTAAATTCCTCAAGTTTTATTTCATAACGGAAGTTTTCAGAAAAACCGATAGATTTATTCAAGTAGTTGTAACTATACGTATAGCATCCCAAAAGCCAAAATACATTGGACGAGGTGATGGATATCAATTCTCCAAGATCTTTAAGAACTTTGAATCCACCGATTTTTTTTAGAAATAATAGTTGAACGTTCTCTATGATAAAGACACTTTTCTTTAATGAGTTTAAATGGTCAGCAGCCTCTTCTAAATTAGTTACTTCGTGGGCTAGGGTAGTGGATAGGTATTTGTAAAAATCTTTTTGAGTGTGAAGGGACTCTTGTACATTCACACGGATAATTGGATTTTGATAGTTGGTTATCTTTTGAAATTGATTTAGCAATGAGGTGATGCCGGCTCCTTTCTCTCCAAGTACTATAGCAGTGGAATAATGGTTGGATTGAAACCGTGATAGAGCAGTTTTTAGACCCTCAGTTTCTTTTGATCTGCCCACAAAATAGGTGTCTTCTTCAAGCGGTTCATCATGAAAGAGTCTTTTGTATATAAACGGTAGTTTTTCGTAGGATTGAACTTTGGTAGTTAGAAAGTCTGCAATCGTTAGATCCATGTTTTCCGTAGTACCCTCTATGCCTATTGATTTTTGTATGTCTTTTATAAAGAGCAGTGATTTGTTATATATGTCTCTGCTTTTTGCCAAGGCGACGGGTACAAAGTTATTTATTGCATCTTTTGTCTTGTTTTTTATTTTATGGCTTTTCTCCAAAGCTTCATTGGCAGTAATTTTTAACCGAATAGCAGTAATGTTTTCATCTTCACTTAGTCCTTGTACTTTCTGATTGAAAATTGCAATTGCCTCAGGTAGTTTTTTCTGGATATTATCGAATAGGGCGTCGAGTTTTGCATTTAGCAACTTAAGGTTGTCAAGGGAGCGTTCAAGCCCTTCCAGGACGACTGTTGTAGGGTTGTCTTCGGTTGCTAGTTTTTCTGAACCGTTAATAATTTCAGCCCTAGTTGATTTATTAAATTCTTCTATTTGCCCTTGATTAACTAGAACGTTTCTGATTTCAATTATCTGTTCTGTTATTTCTGACTTCACTTCCTTACTGCTTTTTTGATAGTCTTTCCAAGCAGTGAATCTCATGATCTCTTGAATAGAACTATAGGTTATTTCACTGTCTGGAATTGGATGTAGATAATCTTCATTACTACATACACTTGTCTCTTTACTGATGTGATTAATGGAATTGTCAATAAATGACTCCACCTTATTAATAAGCTCAGGGAGTTTAGAGTATAGGAGTGAATCACACGTTTTTAGAAGAGAATTTGAGTCTTCGGAGAGTTTTCTCGAAAGATCAACATTGCTTAGTTCTTCTATAAGTTGAGCTTTTGTAGTAGCATCTAGTACGCCTTGTTTGGCTAGTAGATAATCTATATTCAGTTTTTCAATGTGTTCTGTCGTTGGGGTCCTGATTTTTTGGTGGATTGTTTTTTGCGTCTTTTCAAGTTCTACTTCTGCCAGGTACTGTATGAGTTGGATTTCGAGTTCAAGATACCAATCATCGCCCAGAACTTCCGTGGTATTAGCCCATTCTTTGTCTAGTTTTAGTACGCTGTTGTTAAGTATTTTGTGTTTGCGTTCTAGTATCTCTTCACTAAAGCTTTCGTTTGATAGTTCAATTGTACCAGCTTTCCGCAAGTCTATGGCGCAGTCTCTAAAGGTTATCTTTGTGAGTTTCTCAATTCTTGGCATTAATTGATCCCGCTCGTCATTTAATATAGATAGTGCATTCTGATAATTGTCATTAAGGAAATTAATTATCGTTTCTTTCTCCTCGTCAGAGTTTGTAAGATTGATTCCATTAAGGGTTTTGTCCACTTCCCACATTAGTTCGGTTGCTTTGTTTTTTGCCCTATTGATAGAATTAATCAATGTGATAAGTCGTTGAGATAAGTGTTCTTTGAGGTAGAATTTACAGATGTTCCTATAAGCTACGTCATGAGTCCATACTTGTGTGTCGCTTTGTAAGAATGTTTTAGACGTTCCAAATCCTATTCGTTTAAAAAATTTCAGGAAGCTTATTTGAAGTGTGTCGTCAGTCTGGATCTTAAATCTATCTTCGTGTTGAGGGAGAGTTAAAGTTAGAGGGAGTTTGTTGAGTCTTTTTTCTAGATTAAAAACAAAGAGAGGAAACTGCTCGTCAAAGCTCTTTTGTTCACTTTTGAAGAGGGTCTTTTTTATCAGTTTAGATAGTTCAAGCTTGTATACCTTTTGTATGATTTTTAGTTGTGGTTCATTATCTACTCCTTGAACACCATGGATGAATTTGTTCTGGAGTTGGTGTATTTGATGAACGAACTCAATATGTGTATTCAGTTTTTTCGTTAATACGGGTAGGAAGTGTTGCTTGATGGGTAATATAAGTTGGTCGTATGTGATTTTATTCTCCATGTATCTTGTTCTTCCATTATTTAATGACGAAAGGTACTGATTTTTTTAATGTTGCCCAGTGTGTCCGTTACTTTTTATGAGGCATAGAGTGTCAAAATAGATTAAAAAACACTTGACAGAAGTATGGGATAAGAAATTATTTTTTTGCGTTTTGTTCCAGATCTTTTAGAAACTGCAATAAAGAGAGTAGTCCGTTTTGCTCTTTGTCTGTATACTTTATTTCTAAATTGAATTCGTAGGGTTTGTTATTTCTGATCTGAACGAAGGATACTTCTTCAATATTTGAGATTAGTATAGAGGTGGTTTTTTGTTCAAGTAGGTTTGGGTAAGCTTCAAATAGAGGCTTTATTTTTGCTTTGAAATTGAGGCTTGATTTGGCGGTTTCGTTCTCGTTAGGCCTTTCTGCCTTGTTTTGTGTTGCAGAATAATGGGCGTATTGATCATTTTGTTTGAAATATACTTTTTGAAATGGATAGGCAACGAACTCCTCTATGCCGTTTGTAGTATTGAGCCATTGTTTTGACTTGAGCCAATCATAGGAATTATCTTTGACGCTTAGGATAAGATTAAAATCTGGCACTTCCTCTTCGTGGTTGGTTATGACCTTTACTTTTTCAAAATTATCATTGTAGGTGTATGTTATCGCTTGGGTGGTGTTGATGGTTGGTTTTCTAAGAGTGAATTCTGTGTGGCCATTCCAATAATTGTCTAAATCACCTCTGTTTATCTGTAAGGCTTTTAATGCTTTGTCCACATTTGCGTGACTGATGCTATCCTCTATGTTTTGCAGTATTTTGGATAATGGATAGTCTTGTGCATTCACACTTATTTTAGCATGGAGTAGGGTGGAGATACTTGTAGTAGTTTGACTAGGCACATTGATAAGTAGTGGTGGAGCTAAGGCAGTGTCCTGTTCTACTACCAGGTGAACACTTGTGGATCCATCTTTATTAGATAGGTCGAATAAAATATTTGCACCTTCTAGTTTATTGAACCATGGAAGAATCTTACTTTTGTTATTTATTTGGAAAAAATAATTTGGAAGTGACTGTGGAAGAATGTCGTCCTTCTTAACTTGGTTTTTGTTTTCCAAAAGTTTAGTGGAATTTGTTAATACCATTTGGGGATTAAGATTGTCTCCCATGATCACTAAGCAGAAGTTATTGTCTATTACTAGTCCGAATTTTTGGTTTTCATGATAATACACGGAACTATTCAGAATTGAATAGTCTCCTTGATTCAATCTTTTCGAGAGTTTGTCTTTTGCATAGATTGGTAATAGTCCTACAGCTATGGGAGTGGAAGAGGTAGCAAGTTCAAAAATGATTAGTTGGTCGGGTATTGCAACACCATGCTCCAAAAGATTGCCTATCTCCTTTGTTGGAATAGGAAAAATCAATGGAATGGAATCCATGCTCTCATAAAGAGATTTCATCTTTGAGGGAGATGAAATGCTTTCTTCAAATATAAGATTACGTACCTTTTTAGTATTTACGTACAGTAAAGATAATCTCTTCTTGGGAAGGTAGTCTTCCCAAGAAGAGATGGATTGTGTTTTAGGTACTTTCGTTTGAAGATACCAATATCCTACGGCTATTACTAGCCCAAGAATGAAAAAGAGGAGAACTGTTTTTTTCACTCTACTCATCGAATATTAGTTTCCTGTATCTATTATGTAAAACTCATTGATGCTATCCCAAAAGTACTTCCAAGTATTCTCGGCAGCTTCAGGAGTAGTCAATTTCATTTCATAGACGACAGTATTATTATCTTTTTGATATTCCGCAATAGAAAGATCTCCAAGTCGCTCTCTTACCATCTCCCATGATTTGATGTCTTTTTCAGAATAAGGCTTATATGGTATGGCATCCATTACTTTCTGTCCATCGACGAATGCCATGATAGCATTTTTTTTAAGAGATTTTTTGAATTTCCCTTTGACGCTTCCTATTGATTTTCCGGATACAATTTGTTTCATTCTGTTCTCATCATTGCAAATGTAGATCATGTCATCCTTAAGTATGATATGTGTTAAAACAGGTAAATCATCCGTTGGTTTAAGTGTGAAGCCATAGCTGGTTTTTGAAAATACATCTTTGGATTCACCCATTGATAGAAATTTACTTACCACATCAGTTCTCTTACATTCAAGCATCATTAGAACGGATGGCAGGTCACTTTCACTTTCGGTTACAGTTTCTGTCCTGTTGTAATCATCATCATATTCATACGATATCTGCGATACTTTTTGTTTTGTAAAGCCATCACAAAGCACTACTGCCTTTCCTGACAATAGTTCAGAAATACCTTTTTCATCCACAAATATATCAATGAGATCTGTGATTCCATCGTTCATCCCTGGTTCTATGTAGTACATGTATGATCCCATTACTTTGTAATAAGCTTTGATTAGCGGTTCTGTGTTTATGGACATGCTATAAAAGCCTAGCATATTGTCCATGTCCATTTGTTTCAAGAATTTTTTGTTGAATTTAGAGTTTAGAATGCTCCCGGTGATTTCTCCTAATTCATCATTCATGGAATACTCGGCATGGAGGTCAATATTGCCTTTGTTGAAGTTTAAGTCTGCTACTAGCTCAGAACCTTCATAGAGTTTTAGTCCGTCATGCATTATCATGTCGTATCCAGTAGATCCTAGTTCAGACATAAATAGAGAAGCATAACTGCCCATCAAGCCAGCATAATCTATGTATAGACTAGCGTCACTTTTAGAGTTTATAACGTTGGATACTTTTGGAGAATGTGACTTTTTTGTACTCCCATTTGTCATCAATTCTTGTACACTATTTATTCTCCAAGCATTTGATAAACTATCCATCATGTGGTTGTAATATTCTGTGGTCTTCTTTCTTGGCGTTTTAGGCTCTAAATCTTCCTGTGGTATGACATTTCCGTAATAGTCTTGTTCCGCAGGTGTTCCATCCATATAGTAGGTCACCCCATCATATTGATAGGTCTTCGTCGGATTGTCAGTATAGGACTCTTCCACTTCAACTTCCTCTTCATAATACGTTGCGTCACCTACAGCGTCAGCAGCATTAGCGTACTTTGATGCATCTGCAGCTTCGCTAGCGTCCTTTGCAGCATCTACAGCATCACCTGCGGCGTCCATAGAAGCCTCCTCATCTTGATAAACTTCGACAACTTCACTGTCCTCATAGTAAGAGTTGTATCCGTAGTCATATTCATAGTCATAATAATCAGGACTGAAGCCATATTTTTGTTCAAAAAGCGAGTCGTTTTCAAGGTAGTCAAAATTCAACTCTCCAAAAGCAAAAACAACCATTTTATCATTCCAACTGATTGTAAGGTCATTGTCAACTATGACACGATTGGCGATGGCTTTTTTAGATTCGCTACCAAGCATTTTACTCTCCCAATTGGAAACACTTTTAAGGGGCATTAGAATGTAGCCGATAGACAAACTGTCATTAAGAGAGCCGAAGCTATATGCATCTTTAGCTAAATCTATTCCAAGATCCTCCATGTTTTTTACTTGCGGATTATCGTAGTTTATATTCAAAAAGAATTCTTGAAACATCGGCAATTGTTCTATGTAGGAAATGGCTGCTTTGTCATTTAGAGTCTTGCCATTGACTTTGGCTATCATCATTGTGTTTGAAGGAATATAGTCCTTCAGTTCTTGCGCTTGCATTGAGAAAGCTAAGACCGCAATTAGTAGGGTTGTTATTGTCGTTTTCATTATTTGATATTATTTATTGTTGTTTAAGTATTATTGAGTTGGATAAATCTTTTCGATTATTGATAATGTCTAGTACTTGTAGTTTGAGCATAACCGCTTTCTTTGATGGGGATAAAATTGCTTTGGGGTTCTTCAATTCTACAATTTCTGATTCTGATCGGAAAATAGATATTAATCTTGCCCCGGTAAAAATAGCTCGATCCGCAACTCGTAAGTTGTCAAATTCATTCTTAAGATTGTAGTTGCCCGCTCTAGTATAGGTGCTAGTTTCTTTTGTGTAGATGTAGTGATCTTTGTCTAGATTTGGATCATTGCGTTTTGATTGGTTCATCGAATGTGCCAATTGATTAAGTGCTTTTAGATTTTCAAAGTCACAGGCAAAGGTGAAAATCATATTCTCAAAATCTTCTGTCTTTTGATAGTTGCTTAATCCTTCTATGTTATTTACTTGGCTAAAATAACTCGCAATAGTATCACCAATTTCTTCTCGACTGGGTACCTTGTATCCATTGATGCTATCCAGCCTTAGAATTTGATTAATCTTCATCTTGCTTTGGCTTAGATTCAAGGTGTACATAACTGAGCCGGTGCCATCATTATTGAGGTTGACTTCTTCGATAATCTCAAAACAAGAGTTCATGGTTACCATGAATAGGAAGCTGATGGCTATAAGAATTGTTTTTTTCAAAATGACGTGTTTTTAAGGGGTTTCAACGAATTGTCTTTTGTTTATCAAATTTGATTCCACATTTTCAATTGGTGTTAGTGCTAGTGTGGTTTCCACCCAGTGATACGTGTCGTTCTTGACGGTATCATAGGATTTAGAGCGTTCTTTACAGGCTATAACATGTATGTCTGCGGGATATTCTTTATATGTTTTCTTATCGCTAGGAGCGCCGAGTTGACTAAACATTTCACGAATTCTCTCTACCAAAACGGTGTCGTCTTGTTTTTCTTCATTTTCGTACCATGAGCCGACGAAGTTTGGTTGCTGTATCTTGTTAAAAGTGTCTTTGGTCATTGTCAGATCCAGTAAATGTTTCAATGCCACCAAGGACTCTAGACGGTATTTTTCGTTCCAGTATTGTGCGCCACCTGGTCCTGCGTTCCATACATGGTAGTCACTACCTTCTACGACACGTGCTATCTGTAACCCCCAATGACCACTCAGTAGATGCGCTCTTGGATCATGTAAGTCTATATTGGGTGAGTAACTTATCAAGGCATGAATACTTGGGTTTTCAGCCGCGAGGATAAGCGCTAATGTAGAGCCAGTACTGGTACTCATAATTATCACCTTATCTCCAATGCTCTGAGCTATTGATAATGCCTCCCTTGCGCTTTGCAGATATTTTCCGCCATCAAAGTTGAGCAAAGCTTCTGCTTTATTCATGCCATGTTCTTGTAGTCTTGCAAGGAATACATTGCAGCCATATCGTTTGCCAAATTCCTTGTGTAATGGCTCCGCTTCAAAATTACTTCCTGAAAACCCCGGGAGATAGAGCAGGGAGTAGGTTGTTTTGGATTTATTAGAAGGATTAGCCCATATTATTTGTGCTTCATTATTGGGCTTGATGAATTTGTTACTTAGTTCTTCATGGATTATCTTGTTTTCCAATTCGATAAGATTTTCCATTGGCGACGGAATAGTTCCGGTAAGGTCTATCTCATGAGGCTTTGGACCCACAAAATAGAGAATGGTCAATAGGATGACCACCAATAGCACATATTTTAGGAAGGTATTCATATTATCCTTTTATACTTTCTAGTCTTATGATTTTAACTGGGCAGTTTCTGGCTGCTATTATGTTTATTTCTTCTTCATGGTCAGAAATAATAGCATGGTGCACGCCATTTTTTTCTTTTCCCTCCACCAAGGTACATCGTCCGTCTTTATGAGACACTCGCCATCTGTCTGGTGCCGCCTCTACACATGCATTGCATCCGATGCACTTGTTTCTAAAGAACGTGATTCGAATCATTATGCCTCTGTTATTTTGTACAGCTTGTCCGACGGACGTACAGTTTCCTCAATTAGGATAGAAAAATTGTCCCCCTTATTGACAGTTTCAACCACTTCATCTCCCACACGCATCTCCTCTATCGTTTTGTTTAGGATCCCAGTCTTTGGACCAGTAATCATTATTTGATCACCTTTTGTCAATGAATTACTTTCAAGCTTGAATTCTCCAACTTTTATTTTGTTGAAATACTTTACACCTCTGCCGATAAAAATCTTCTTCTGGGTAGCCTTTGATCCATAAGAATCGTTCCACTCGCCCATTTTTTTGCCCATATAGTATCCATCCCAAAAACCTCTGTTGAATACTTTGGATAATCGTTCATTCCATCCTTTTATTTTTTCTTCACCATACGTGCCGTCAGTGATTGATTCTAGAGCTTCCCGATAGCAACTTACTGTGGTGTCCACATAGTCTGCCGATCTTCCACGTCCTTCTATTTTAAGAATTTCTACACCAGCTTCTACTAGCTTGTTGACAAAACCAATGGTGCTTAGGTCTTTGGCACTCATTATGTATTCATTGTCTATTTGTAACTCATTGCCTTCGTCATCGGTGACGATGTATTTTTTTCTGCAATTCTGAATACAAGCACCTCTGTTGGCGGATGAATTGTGGGAGTGAAGACTCAAGTAGCATTTGCCAGATACCGCCATACAGAGCGCCCCATGAGCGAAGACTTCTATTCGGATGAGTTCACCTGAAGGGCCCTTAATTTCTCTTTTCTTTATGTCTCGGGTGATGTCGCTAACTTGCCGAAGGCTTAATTCTCTAGATAATACCATCACATCGGCAAACATGGCGTAGAATTCTACCGTATCAATATTTGTCACATTGGCTTGGGTAGATATATGAACAGGTACACCAATTTTCTTAGCATAAGCCATTACGGCATGGTCAGAGGCTATCAATGCCGACACCCCTGCTTCCTTAGCTTTGTCTACTATTTTCTTCATGATATTGATGTCATGATCGTAGAGTACTGTGTTGATAGTGATATATGTCTTGACATTTGCCTTTTGGCAGGTGGATACTATTTCGACTAAATCTTCTAGAGTAAAGTTTGTCGAAGATCGGGCACGCATATTGAGTTGTTCTACACCAAAATAAATTGAGTTGCATCCCGCATTGATTGCGGCAGTCATGGATTCAAAAGATCCAACTGGTGCCATTACTTCAGCTTTCATCATTAGTATTCTGTTTTTTGCAAAATTACCACTTTTTTTGCCTTCTAGCTATTTATTTGACACTTGATGGTATTGACTTGATAAGTGTAGTGTATAGGGAGGAGTACGATGTTTGCATAGTCAATGTCTAGATAATAAAAATTGCCCTGCCGACATAGTCCACAGGGCAATTAAATAAGATTGGAATCTATTCTATTACTTTACAGTGAAAGTTTTAATTCCTATGTTAGATTCTCCATTTATTCTTAAAATGTACATTCCAGCGGCATAGCTAGTAACGTCCAATTCAAGGTTAAGAGAATTGTTGTTGTTAGTCGTGAATACTAACTCACCCATTAAGTTGAATACTTCAATAGTATAATCTGCTTGCTCCGCAAATACTACGTTTAGTGTTTCTTCTACTGGGTTAGGGTAAACCGTGATTCCTCTTGAGAATTCTGATTCGTTGATGCCTGAAGCAGTAGTCATTTCAAATAGGTGAGATGAAGCCTCAGCAAATTCTCCTCCTGAAAATAGTACTGTACCCGTCATATCTGATACAGAGTATGATCCTGTTCCGAAACCACAACAGATACCATCGCCAAATGAATCAAATATTGTGAATTCATAACAACCAGCTTCTCCACCTACAATTTCGTGTGATTCAGAGATGTCTAGGTTGTTGTCATAAGGTCCTCCTTGAAGAACTACTACACCAGCACCATCTTTTAGTTCCCATGTTGTTTCAGAGCCATAATCGTCCGTTGTCAAGCTTATGTTTACAGTTCCTGCGCCTGTTCCTTCCGAGGCAGCACCATCAAAACTAACAGAGCTTTCATTGTTGTTGGCATTGTCATCTACAGCAGTTGTTACAGTAACAGTGATGTTATTTGATCCAGACATTGTGTTGAATGTACCAAGGTTTATTTGTTCTGATTCATCTTGCGCCAATGATCCAGTCCATTCGATTACAGATTGTGCAGTGCCATTGAATGAAGGGGTAATAGTAGCAGCAGTCAATACGTTAGTACCGTTGTTTTTTAAAGTAAACATTGCTGTAAATGGCTCTGGGCTACATCCACCTATTATCATTCCTGTAATTGATCCTGCCTGTACATCATTTGCATAAGTGATGTCATAAGGGCCATATCCATCAGTAGTCATATTGCCTGTTTCAGCAGGGTCAAGGTATTCTGATAAGAAAGGAAATGAGGTGTGCATTGCACCGTAGTAATCATCAATTGAGTTTCCACATGCAGCATATCCTCCATGAAGTTGACCGATGATTCTGTGGTTTTGATCAAATAATGGTGAACCTGAAGATCCCCCTTCAGTAGTAGTTAGTCTTTCCCATTCTTCTATTCTCCAGTGGTCAAATGCTCCTTCAGTAGCACCTAAGTACTCAGTAATAGTCAAAGGGTCATCATCAAAGGCTAGTTTCTTAACATCGCCAGCTGGGTGATGGATACCGATACCTAAAGTTGCTGCACCACCTGTTGCATCCCAACCATTGAAATATGGCTCGTAGTCAGAAGGTACATCACTACTTAATAATACCAAATGAGCATCAGAAGGAGCTGTGCTGGCTACTTGAGTACCACCCGATACACTTTGATCAGTAGGTGCTTCTCCACTGTCATCACATCCAGCATATTCGTGATTGAAATAAAATACCCAAGCGGACTCTGTTGCATCACAATGAGCAGCAGTCAAGAAGTAAGGTGTGCCATCATTAGCAGTAGTGTTGATTAATGAACCAGTACACCATGCAGATCCTCCATTAAGAATAAGCGCAACGCCTCTTTTTTCTTCTTGCCAATCGTTACCATCGTCGCAGTTTACATTCATATTACATGAACCACTGTTTCCGAATGGACCTTTTTCCTCTTCCCATTTGTTGATTACAGGTCTGTAACCATGAGAAATTTGAGAGATAGAAAGTAAGGCTTGTCCTGAAACAGATGCTGGCTCTATATATTCAATAATAACCTTGTCGTCATGTACCAATCCAATAGCTAAACTACCAAATTCTTTGTTGTTGCCATTTGTAAAAGATCCAATATATTTAGTTCGATCCGCATTCCATACAAATAATTCACCTCCTTCAGGAAGATTGTATTCACCAAAAACAAAGTTGATAGAAGTTGCATCCGGACAATGGATTCCCATTCTCCAAATCTTATCTCCATTCTTTCTCGTTTTAGCTTCAGCCATTTCAAAAAAGTTGTAGTTTACAGCTACATCCACTCCAAATCTATAAGGAGTTTCTTTATATTGATCCACTACGGCATCTTCAGCAATGATTGACGCCATGTCTAATGGAGCAGTTTTAACAAATGGGATATCCATACCCGCAGTTGTTTTGCTTTGCCAATTAATTGGCGAACCACCGTGTTGGATTTGCGCATTAGCAACGATAGCTACTAAGCACAAGTAAGTAATAGTAATTAGTTTTTTCATAAGTTTCAAAATTTGTATATATTATAATTAAATCAAAGTTACTTAACCAAAGGGAATTCTCAAGCGTATATATATTACTATTGTTGTATTCCCAACTGAAAAAGTAAATAGTTAGTGGATGTAAAAGTATATAAAAGTATATGAATATTAGTTAAAAGCCCCCGATTACTTTTTGCTTTTTATTAACTGAATGATTTGCATCATCTCATCTCTAAGTCTCGCAGCTTCCATAAATTGTTGTTCTTTAGATGCTTTATTCATTTTTTTCTTGGTGTTGTCCAAGAGTTTTTCTAGCTGGTCTGCTGACATATAAGCCACGACAGGGTCAGCTGCAACCATTACCTTGTCATCAAGCTCATATCCACTCGATCCCTTTTTCTTTTTGCTTCCTACTACTTGACCAGTTATATCCTCTCGTGACTTAGTGATAGCTTGTGGCGTAATGTTATGGTCATCATTATACTTCGTTTGTATCGCCCTACGTTCATTGGTTTTGTCGATCGTTTTTTGCATGCTTTTGGTCATTCTGTCGGCATACATTATGACTCTTCCTTCAAGATGTCTAGCAGCCCTGCCTACCGTTTGTACCAATGCACGCTCCGATCTCAAAAAGCCCTCTTTGTCAGCGTCAAGAATGATTACTAATGAAACTTCAGGCAAGTCTAATCCCTCTCTCAAAAGATTGACACCTATCAATACATCAAATACACCCAGTCTTAGGTCACGTAGTATCTCAACCCGCTCAATTGTGTCCACGTCAGAGTGTATGTAGCGACATTTTATGTTATATCTAGTGAGGTATTTGGTGAGCTCTTCTGCCATTCGCTTGGTCAAAGTGGTCACCAGTACCCGTTCATCTTTTCCAACCCTTATGTTTATTTCATTCATCAAGTCATCCACTTGATTCAGACTCGGTCTTACCTCAATGACCGGATCTAAAAGTCCCGTAGGACGAATCAATTGTTCCACAATTACACCCTCAGATTTTTCTAGTTCATAATCGCCAGGAGTGGCACTCACGAACACCCAATTATGTATCAGTTTTTCAAATTCATCGTATTTCAAAGGTCTATTATCTATAGCCGAAGGAAGGCGAAATCCGTACTCTACAAGGTTCACTTTGCGTGACCTGTCACCACCATACATCGCTTTTATCTGTGAATTGGTGACATGGCTCTCGTCCATAAAAAAGATAAAGTCATCTGGAAAATAATCAATCAAACAGAAAGGACGTTCCCCCACATTTCTTTTGTCAAAATACCTTGAGTAATTCTCAATGCCCGAGCAATATCCCAGCTCTTTCATCATTTCAAGATCATATAACACCCTTTCTTCAAGTCTTGTGGCCTCCGTATGTAAGCCTTTGTCGTTAAAAAACTCTAACCGCTTGACAAGATCTTGCTGTATCTCCCAGATGGCTTCTTTTTGGGTCTCAGGACTCGTCACAAATAGATTGGCAGGATAGATTTGCACGTCTTTTAAGGCATAGATCGTTTTTCCAGTCTCAGGGTCAAAAGACTCGATTTCTTCAATCTCATCGCCCCAATAACTTATTCGTAAAGCATAGTCGGCATAGGCTAGGTATATCTCTACGGTATCCCCTTTTACACGAAAACTTCCTCGCTCTGGTGCAAGGTCATTTCTTGAATACAAACAGCTTACTAATTGATAAAGAAACTTGTTGCGACTCAATAATTGTCCCACTTTGATAGTGACCACGTTCTTGTAAAATTCCGTTGGATTACCCATGCCGTAGATACACGACACTGATGATACCACGACGATGTCCTTTCGACCTGATAATAAGGATGTCGTCGTGCTCAATCTCAGCTTTTCTATCTCGTCATTGATGGACATGTCCTTTTCTATATACGTATTAGAAGTTGGAATAAAAGCTTCCGGTTGATAATAGTCATAATAGGATACAAAATACTCCACTAGATTGTCTGGAAAAAAATGTTTGAACTCACCGTACAATTGAGCAGCTAACGTCTTGTTGTGCGATAGAATAAGAGCAGGTCTGTCAAGTTCGGCAATGACATTTGCCATGGTGAAAGTCTTTCCTGACCCTGTCACACCGAGGAGTGTTTGAAATTCCGTGCCATTCTTGATGCCTTCTACCAAACTTTTTATAGCTTCAGGTTGATCCCCGGTAGGACTGTATTCGGCATGTAATTTGAATTTCATGGGGTGAGAATCACTTGTTTTTTGATAGTGCATATATCGTCATTATTTGTGATATACTAAGGGGATTGTCAAAAAGAATATTGGAGAAGTATTCTATCTTCATAGATTGTAGAGTAATACTATATTTGCATTTCATAAGATGAGTAAAATATCACCAAAATATCGTTTGTTGACCGCCGAAGAGCTGAAAGAACTTGAAACAGAGTTCGTCCATTTCTTAGTTGTAAATGGTATTGCGGCTGAGGATTGGGAGAAATTGAAAAGCGAGGATGCAGACAAGGCAGATGATTTTATTACTTTATTTAGTGATGTGATCCTCGAAGGGAGTTTACGAAAAATAGAGTTTATAGAATTTCGTTCAAACAATGAGATTAAAATTTTTAAATGTGGTCTTGATACGATAGAACTGTTGGGTGTATCTGTCGATGAGGGCTCTTCCGTTGATTTTATTAATATGAAATTTGATCAAGAGGCTATACCGGATGGCGTAAGTATTTACTCTGCAAAAAAAGATTATTCTTCTGAGCGTGAAACGGAAATATTCAAGATGATACAATCAGGATGTATGATTGTTAAAGGGGATCTGTATACTAACTTGAGTCGCTTGAAGGCTGGATTGTAGTTTGTTGTTATTCTTAAAAAACAGAAAGGATCAAGGTCAGTAATTCTGATTTGATTCAATATGCCAAAGAAACCACCAGTGATCTTTATTCCTAGCGGTCAAAAATCCATTCGTTTACTAAGGTCAAAAAGTACCTCCTAAACCATAAGTCACATAAAAAAGCAACTCACAAGCTTCTTCTTCTCTTTTTGGTAAAGTCGCATGAAATCAGATGGATACGAGGGTTGATCTGAGTATTTGTTACATTCTTCCATCTAAAAGTTACATCTCTTATACAAATTGATACATCACAAGCAGACTTTGTTACAAGGGTGTTATCATATTCCTTCATCTCTATAATACTTTCGCCATCAACATAATGGTAAAGGTTCATCAAGGTTAAAATAAGAGGATTGGCACCATTTAAAAACCACACTATAATATGAAAACAATTTCTAGAATAATAAATCAGACCAGATGTTGGTTAAATCCAAAATCGCATTTTGTTCCCAATCGTATTTGCACTTTAAAGTTTCTACCATTCTTGGTTGGTTACATTTTTACATGTGTTAATAGCTACGCACAATTTACGGTCGGTGATGATGCAATAATGGCAGGTGGAAGTGGTCAGATACTAACGATTGACTCTTCCTTGGTGAATCATGGAATCATGGATCTTCATAGTGATTTCACATTGTACTTAACAGAAGAAGGGGTGCTGATTACAGATGATGTCTTGATGATACCTAATCTAACACTAAATGCAATCCACTTTGACGTAGAGGGAGAGATTCTAATCGAAGATACTTTAGATTTCCAACAAGGAACACTTGCCCCTACAAGTAATGGAAAGATAACTATAATGGAAGAGGGAGTTGCAACTTCGATGAATGGATCTCATGTCAATGGATTATTATACCATACAGGAAATGGATATAAGTTTTATCCAATAGGGGTGAATGACAAATACGCACCAGTAACACTCATTGACAATGTTGGGGATAATGATCTTGTCGTGGGAGTAGAAGTACGAAATGAAGATCTCGGATTGACAGAATTGCCCGATGGCGTTAGTGAAGCTTCTCATGACTGGTATTGGGTGATGGATGTTACCGGAGAGTACGAAGGTTCAAAAATAGTACTGCCAGTCTTGCTAGAAGATTCAACGCTATTCTCTGGGTCGAGTACCATTCCTACTATTGTAGAAGCCGATGAGTTTTTAATGGAAACGACAGACTTAGGCAGTCAATATGTTTATGGAGATGAGACTTTAGAAAGTGAAGAAAATGCCAAAAAAAAGTATGTTTTACTCGGTTTTATTCCTGAAGTAAACCCACTTATTCACAATATAATCACTCTCGGTGATGATGAATCTAACCCATACTTGATAATTGATAATATCGAAGTTCTCGGAGATAATATAGTAACTCTAATTGACAGATGGGGAAATGTGGTTTATGAGAAAAAAGACTTTAAAAACTTCAATGATGAGGATCAATCATACAATGGTGAATTTGATGATTTGCCTTCTGGCAACTATGTGTGCCTGTTGAAATCAAGAAGAGAAACCATAAGTCAGATGGTGACAATTATAAAAAATTAACAATCAATTATTCAGTCAATTATTCAACCAATTTATTCAAAATGATTATGAAAAATTCAATAAGATATGTATCGATATTATTCCTCTTGGTGGGTGTGTTCAGCCAAAGATTAAATGCACAAGATATCCCTTTGTTCAGTCAAAAGATGTCAAACTCATTTTTATACAATCCCTCAATAGCAGGCCAACAACATGGGTCAATTACACTAGCGCATCGCAGCCTTTTTTCTAAAGTAAATGGCAGTGCTAAGGATATATACTTGTCCTATCACAAACCTTTTTTTGACAAAAGCATTGGTGTGGGGTTGACGGCTTTTAGCGAGAGAGTAAATTTTGTAGAAAATGTTTTCGTCTCGGGCGCTTTTTCTTATCATCTAGAATTGCCTGGAGAAAATCTATTATCCCTTGGAGTAGCTGGCGAATACAACAGTATTGGATTCGATCAAAGCAGTGTCATTGGTGAATCAGATGATCCCATTATATCCAATAGATTATCTCGCCTTGACTTTTCAACAGGGGTTAGTTTTTGGACAAGAAATTTCGAGCTAGGAGTTTCAGCAAATAGACTAGCATCGCTTATGGATCTGGTGGATGATGCCAATCTCCTTTCAGAATACTACTCAGTTTTTTACAAACATAAAATTCGTCTCGGTGGGGACGAAGGCAAGTTGCTAGAGCCGATAGCGAGTTATAGACAGCTGTCGGATGTGAGTAATATTTGGTCAGCAGGCACCTACTTTACTTTTCAAAACATGGTCTTAGGTGGGGTTTCTTACCACTCCAGTAAAAATGTAAATGTGACTTTAGCAGGGGGCTTGATGAAAAAAGCATGGGTAGGAGTCAGCTACCAGATGCAAGTCAATAAATACAAAAAAGATTTAGGTAGTTCCTTTGAAATTGTTCTGCGATACGATATCGATAAGGAGGTGTCTGCTCAAAAGAAAAACCACTTCGGTAAAAGAAAAAAATCAAAGAAAAGGGGAGGTCCTTCAAAAAGAAAAAACAAAAAATTTAAAAACTAACAATCAATAATCTATTCAATTTTCAATACTTTAATTATGAAACATTCAGTAAAAATTATATCAGCTATCGTTATCCTATTTATGGGGATATATGAAGCTAAAGCGCAAAATAGTTCTGTAACCATTGGAGGTACAGAGACAATCAGTGATGCCGTTCTATGGCTTATTCCAAATGGGAATGATGGTAAACAGGGGATGATTTTACCAGTGACAGAAAAAGATGGTTTTGTTCCTTCAATGGTAGGAATGATAATCTATGACCCCTCAGATTCTACCGTTTATTTGTGGAGTGGAAATGCTTGGCAAGGTCTGAATGGAAGTGATGGGACCTCTGATAACTGGGGGGAGCAAATAGTCTTAACAGATTCTCTGCTTACGGGAGAAGGAACCCCGTCGAGTCCATTGACGATTGCTTCACAAGGGGCTTCTAGTGGTGAAGTGTTAAAGTGGAATGGTACAACTTGGGC
>JAJRRH010000018.1 GCA_024279715.1 Bacteroidota bacterium | reverse complement strand
TGGTTGTGAGCCTGCCGAAGTACAAGCGGTGTTGAGTTGCGCTAAAAACAAGTGACAAAAAATGACAGTTCACTGGCGGTTTTTTGTACTTGTTTTTGTGTTTTGTGAAACAAAAGGAATGAAAGAACGAAGACCGATTCCCAGTTTTGAGTTTTACGAAAAACCTGTACCAACATCATCATTTTTTTAAACAGTATGATTTTAGTAGTTTTTGCGTTATCTTTGGTATATGAGTACAGCAGATTTAAAATCAAATCTTATTAGTCTTATCAATGGAATCAATGATAATTCTAAATTACAAGCTATCTATACATTACTTTCTAGTAATAGTAAAAACGATTCTCTAGATTGGTGGGGTGAACTTTCAAACTCTGAAAAAGCGTCAATCAAGAAAGGGTCGGAAGACTACAAGAGTGGTAATGTTTTTACCTCGGAGCAAGTCAAAAGCGAAATGGCTAAAAAATATCCACAACTTCGTTTTTAATGAACATTACTTGGACAGGTCAAGCTCGTCATACCTACGATATGACAATTGCTTATTTGATGGAAGAATGGACGGTGAAAGAAGCTCAAAATTTCATCGATTCAGTTGAAATAATGGAAGAGCAATTGAAAAAATTCCCGAATTCATTCCCCATTTCTGACAAAAAACAATATCTGAGAAAAGCCGTCTTGGGAAAACACAATAGTCTAGTCTATCAAATTGATGGAAACGAAATCGTCCTGATCACTTTCCTTCATAATAAACAAGGTCACAAATACTAATCCTGCTTAACATAAATCAAGTTATTGGGCTAATAGCGAGATTCATTTTGTAATGGTGCTTTCATATGTTCTTCTATTACATCTGGGTACTTTTTCTGACTATCACTCTCATATTTATCAACCAATGAAATATGAATATGCCACTCATTGATGTAGTCAAATAATAAAAGCCACTTTTTGTTTCGTCTTGTCAAAATATCCGAAACAATTCCCTTATCAACATCCCCATATATACCATTAGGATCAAAAGTATTCCACTCATCGTCATCATCAGACTTCATTACATACCCCTCCTTGGCAAATATATAATTGTTGATATTGTTGTAATAAAATCCAAAAGGCATCGGATTACTGAATTCGAATGAGTCTAAAATAATTTGAGCAAATTCAGATAGAATCGTGGTTGGATATACTTCAATGATTCGATAAGGGCTATAATCCGTTGGCTTGGAACTATCAGCATTCCAATATGGAATCATCGCCTTTATTCTATAGATTTCAGTATTCATTTTATCTGATAATTTTAAGATTTTCAAATTTCAGTTTCACTTTTGCACGAAATGAATTTTCTCTTCAAACGTTCCGTTTTCATCTAAAGGAGTTTTACGAAAAGGCTGTACTTTGGGCTTATGATTTTTCAGACGCTCTATTTCCATTCAATATATGGTTTCTTTCCATCATTTCTTTGTTGTTTGAACTTCTCAACAGCCCTATCCCAATCACCAATAACAGCTGGATCCATTGGTTCGCCATCTACAGATAAACTCATGCCACCTAAAAAACCTGCCAAATCATCAGATTTAGTCATTCGGTATAAATCATCTAAGAAGTAATACGCTATTTCATAAGCTTCTTCTTTTGTAAATAAATCTTGTTTCATAAACAATTAATTTCAAGGTGAATTTGGTGCTTTCGGAGAACTTAAACCTGTTTCAGGGTTAAAAGTATTTGGTGAAGAATTCTTACCTCCGTTTATTATTTTTCCATTTCTAGTTTGAGCCCAACTTTGTGACCCGTCGCTATTATTTTTAGTATGCCAACCATTACCATGACTATTATCTGGTCCATGATCTACACCATTATTTGCCGTATCTTCAATATCTTTCCTATTCTCATCATTATCCTCTTCATAGTGACCTTTTCCTGGACGAAAGATATGTTCAGTTCTTTTTTCATCAATAGTAAACCCAATCGCATCATCTGTTCCTTCAACATCTTGGGATTCTAAAACAATAGTCAAATCTGCTGGTTGAACTGTGTTCAACCAGTCAATTAGTAAAGCACCACCATAAATAACAGGTATCAAAATATCATCAACAACACCAACCCCTGTTGCATCATCTGCAACAAGTCCACCTATAATTGGTAATGCCCATTCAGCAGCGTTAACAGTTGATTTAGCTTCACGCTTAATCGTAATTATCGTCTCCTTTCTAATTAATGGATTTTGAGGCTTACTATTAGATAATCCTGAATCTGGACCACCGCTTGGAACACCAGATGGTTTTGTTCCATTTGCAGCTTGCCATGGGTTTTGAGTTGTATTAAGATCCCAACATTCTAAACCTTCCAATTCAATCGCATCAACAACTCGATTCTCACTAAACGCATAAGGACTATTATGTGGATAGTCATCTGCCAACGGATCAACAGCGAAGAATCTTCCGATCCTAGGATCATGCATTCTGTACTTGTAATTGATACTATTCCCCTTCCCTTTTACTTCATCATCTTGCTCTTGCCCTTGGAAGCTGTAGATTTACAACCTAGCAAATTTTGGTTTTTACACTCCAAAAAATCCCGCTTGCACCCTTCTTTATTTCAACTTTTCGTCAATCGCGGGGACTCTCCCTTTTGATTAACT
>JAJRRH010000017.1 GCA_024279715.1 Bacteroidota bacterium | reverse complement strand
CAATTGTATTGGTAGCTATGTTCTTGGTGATATTTACCAATTTGGCAGTAAAGCGCCGATGGATTGTATAATGCTATTACTGGTAAAGAAATGAGGGCTGTTTTTTTGGGATTATTCTTACCTATATCTTACGTACTAATAGTTTGCTATAATTATATAGAATTAGCCGTTCGCTATAATCAAAGTCGATGGCGGTTTACACTTTATGGGCTGCTCTCTGTCGTGATTGGATTTTCCTTAGTTAGTATACTTAGCTGGTTTGTCATGGAATTTGTAGGGCAGTTTATGGCAGATAAGAGAAATAGCTTGCTTATTTTGCTCAATTCTATGGGGTTTCTTTCTATCATGGCTTTTGTAATCCTCTTGTCGAGTGTATTTGGGTATCGAATGCTTCATAAAAGATTGCGAAGAAAAGATACTAGAACCCACGGACAGGATATATTGGATGATACAATAGATGATATATAGCCGATGATAATATACGCTATCAGTGGACTAGGGGCTGACGAAAGAGTGTTTCAGTATCTGGCACTTGATTATGAAATCATAGTCCTCCCTTGGTTGAAGCCTGTTAAAAAAGAAAGCCTACAAGTATATGCCCAACGAATGTGCGGTCAGGTAGATATTTCACGAAAATTTGGATTGATGGGGGTGAGTTTCGGTGGCATGATAGCCGTAGAGATGACAAAACTGCTTTCTCCAGAGTTCACAATTCTCATTTCTTCTGCTGAAAAAAAGTCTGATCTAAAAAAAGGAATTCAATTTTTCAAAGGAATTACATTTATTGAAAAACTACCTCCAGTGTTTTTTAACCTGCCTAAATTCATTGCTTATTGGTTATTTGGCACTAAACATAAGGTGCTGCTAAAGAATATACTTGACGATTCTGACCCAAGATTCACTCGTTGGGCAATACAAGGTGTTCTTTCTTGGAATAATGAATACTCAATTCCTGAAACTATCAGAATACATGGTGATAGGGATAGAATTATTTCTGTGACTATCAATAAAAACACAAACGTAATTCCGGGAGGAGGACACTTTATGATTGTGGATCGGGCGAGTGAAGTTTCAAAAATTATTAATGCCAAGATTCGTCAAATTTCAGGTTCAAATTAATCAAAGATTATTAAAATAAAATCTGTATCTTTATTGTCACTAACTTTCATCTTATTTCAAACTAAAATCTGAAACAATCTCTATATGACCCAAAAAGAACGACTATATGATAAATTTGGAGAGCTGCTATATGTCATTGCTCATGCGGATGGAATTATAGACAGGGCTGAGAAGGATGCGCTGTTAGATTTATTGAAAGAACATGAATGGGCAAAAGAAATAAAATGGTCCTTTGACTATGCTTCTGACAATAATTGGGATGTCGAAAAAACGTATCAAAGTGTTATCTTTTTTTGCCACGAATACGGACCAGCACCTGAATACACTGAGTTTATTTCTTCTATGAAAACAATCGCTGATGCGGTGAAATCTACAAACGATTCAGAAGATAAATATATCAATTCATTCTCAAAGGATCTTATTGAAAGATTTCAAAAAGACTTGGATGAACTGAAGGCGAACAGTAGGTTGAAATAGTCTTTTATTACTTCAAAACGGTCTCCATCACAAAATACCGAGGATCATCTATGTCATCTTCAATGTTTGCTGAAAGCTTAGGGGAAGCCTTGACCATTATCTTTTTACAATCCTCGCTCAAGTGTTTTAAGACAACCTTTTTCCCAGCTGCTTCATACCTTTCTATCAAGGCAAATAACGCCTCAATGGCGGAATGATCACTTATTCTAGACTCTATAAAATCTATCTCTACTACATCTGGATCATCGGTTACATCAAATTTCTGATTAAACGCTTGAATGCTTCCAAAAAATAAAGGCCCCCATATCTCATATACCTTTGTGCCATCTTCTCGTATAGATTTCCTCGCACGTATTCGTTTGGCATTTGCCCAAGAGAATGCCAAAGCACTAATTATCACTCCCGCTATTACGGCAGTAGCAAGATTGAAGAACACCGTTATCGCCGATACAAAAATCAATACAAAAGCATCTGACCGTGGTATCTTACCCAGAATTCTAAAGCTTGACCATGCAAAAGTGCCAATAACCACCATAAACATTACCCCGACCAAAGCAGCAATAGGCACCTGTTCGATGAGTCCTGAAGCAAAAAGAATGAATCCCAATAAGGCTAGTGCTGCCACTATACCCGAAAGTCTGGTTCTACCTCCACCTTTGATATTGATGATGGATTGCCCGATCATAGCACAGCCTCCCATACCTCCAAATAATGCAGTGACGATATTTGCGCCACCTTGTGCAAGACATTCTCTATTTGAATCTCCTCGAGAATCCGTCAATTCATCTATTAAGTTCAGTGTCATCAAGGATTCTATCAACCCAATTGCGGCAAGTATTATGGAATAGGGCGCAATGAATTTCAAGGTTTCCCATGTAAAAGGAATCTTCTCAAACAATGCAAATTGAAATTTTGGCAATCCACCACCCAGTCCTTGTCCACCACCTTCTCTTATGAAACTGCCGACAGTAGCTACGTCCATTTTGCTGAAAATAGCAATGGCAGAAACCACAATAATAGCAATCAATGCTTCCGGTAATTTTTTATTCAACTTCGGAAGAAAATGCATGATACCCATAGTTAGCCCTACTAATCCTACCATCATCATCAAATTTGTTCCCGTCATCCATACATGTTCGCCACCTTCTTTGGTCATAAACATTTCCAGTTGTGATAAGAAAATAACAATGGCGAGTCCATTGACAAATCCCATCATCACAGAGTGGGGAATGAGCCTTACAAACTTACCCAGCTTGAAAATACCCGCAAGCATCTGGATGACACCCATGAGGATGACCGTCGCAAATAGGTAGTAAAGTCCTAGGTTGTCACTCGGAGCACCCATGGCATTTCCCTCCGCAACAAGATCCACCATTACTACAGCCAGTGCACCCGTTGCACCTGATATCATGCCCGGACGACCACCAAAAATAGCGGTAATCAACCCAATCATAAATGCAGCATATAACCCAACCAACGGGTCAATTTTAGCAACAAAAGAGAAAGCAACAGCTTCGGGTACAAGCGCTAGAGCCACTGTCAATCCCGAGAGGATATCGTCCTTTGCGTTGGTTACTCTATTACGTATGAATTCAGTCATCTTAATGTTATTTATAAAGCCGACAAAAATAGACTAATTATCCACGCACCGAAAGGCTTATGCGTTATTCGTGAAATATTTGTTGTGAATAGGGTAATGGCTGCTTCTTGTTTGGGTTTTGATGGTTCTCTACTTTCCTTATAAGATTAGATTGTTTTTCAATTCCATATACATCTCTCCCGAAGTTATCTCGTAAAAGAAGTATCTTCTGACCCCAATTCTATACATTATCCTATAGAATTAGAAACCAATTATAATTCCATAAACTCCTCATTGGCTACTTGAAAGTAAGCCTGACATTTCGCACGTACCTCTTCTGCATCTTGCGGTGAAACACCCCAGGAGTATCGATCTACCTTGCGGTCTTGAATGTAAGAATATCCACCTTGTGGCGTGTGGATACCAATGCCATAATGAAAAACATAGGGTACGAAGGATTCCAAATCCTTTTGCATAAGATTTTTACTCCAGCCAAAAGGCGCAGCGTCAAGCCCCAAAGAAGGAAGTAATGTGCCGAGAATATCTATCTGCGAACCTAAAGTGCTATTTCGAGCCCCTCGATAATCATCTTTCAATACCGATCCATACAATAGAAATGGTATTTTATTATTGTCCGCTATGTTGCGATCACGATGTTTAATGGGTGATTTATGGCTGTGATCCGCAATGATTACAAATAGTGTATTGTCATACCAAGGTTCATTTCGTACTTTATCAAAAAACACTTGCATGCACTCATCGGCATACTTCGCAGACTTCAAATAATCCAAATGCTCTCCTTGGTACGGAATACTCATCTCTCTAGGGATGTCATAGGGAGAATGAGTGCTTACGGTGAACATGGCAGAGAGAAATGGCGTCTGCATCGTATTCAAATCTTCGGCAAACACATCATACATATACTCATCATGGATGCCTAGTCTGCCAGATGGAATATCTGTAAGGTCACTTTGCTCTTTTAGAAGTTCAAACTGTTGGTTGAGAAGATACGCTTTAATATTACCATAACTCAATTGCCCTCCAAAGTGAAATGAGGTGTGATATCCTTCCTTCATCAATATCTTACTTAGTGAGCTCACCTTGCGTGACTTGTCACTTTGATTGATTACCGAGCTGTGTGGAAATACAGGGTGGGCACTAAGTATTGCACCTATTCCCTGGTCTGAAGTCCATCCATTGGCATAGAAATTATCAAAGAGATAACCTTCCTCACATAGCGAACCAAAAAATGGAGTGAGTCCTTCCAACCCATCCAACTCCTCTATGATGTCAGCAGACCAACTTTCCATGATAAGCATGACGATATTGGGTTGATTGGAGGTTAAGAATTGGGGTGTATTACCTGCAGTAGGAGGGAGCAACTTTTTGATAATTTGCTGCGCTTCACCTATAGGCATAAAGGCATAAGGGTTTTCCGTCAGGTTGGATTTGTTCTCTCTAATACTATTGATAAGATTCCAGGTTGGATTGATAGCGACATCATTCAGAAACACCTTGTTTGAATAATTGGCATCACTAATATTGATCGGTATAGGTTGAAGTCCCCCTCTTAGAAGATAAAATACAGGCAGCAACATGATGGCAATAAATACAGTTTGAAGTCTATGTATCGGTGTTTCAAAAAGCTGTCGTCGAAAAAAATATTGTTTAATTAACCAATGGAAGATGCTGATTTGCAATATACTTATAATTAGAAAAAGAAAGATATGGTGTGTGCTCGCTGTACCAATTACTTCCCTAGGATCTAAAAGATGACTAAGGGCGGTGGCATTTAGTTTTGCGCCCCACTCGCCATAGAGCCCGGCTTCTCCAGCATTTACAAAGGAGGCAATCAGGAGTAATACATTAGTAAACCACAGTAACATTTTACGTGCGGATAATTTTTTTCTCAAAATGACTGCAACAAGCCTTTGCAATAAATACAATAGAATAAATAATATAGCAAAGTACGATATCGTGGAAAGGTCTAATCGAAAACCCGCCCATAAGCTTTTTGCCACTTCGGATACAGAATAATCCTCCCATTGGCTATGGTAAATCCCTAAGAATAAAAACCTGTTGAAGCAATAGAAAAGCAACCAGAATAAATAGAACTTAGAAAAAAGAACAATCGTTTTTTTGAACATTTATGATTATTTACCTGCGATTACCGAGATTTCGATGTTTACATTTTTTGGCAAAGTTTTTACAGCCACTGTCTCTCTTGCGGGATAATCAGATTCAAAATACTGTCCATATATTTCATTGATACGAGAAAAAAGCCCCATGTCTAAAATAAAAATACTAGTCTTAATAACATTGTCCATCGTCATGCCAGCGGCATTTAGTGTTGCTTTAATGTTCTCCATTACTTGTCTTGTCTCGGCTTCGATATCTTGATCTATCAAATCACCTGATGCAGGATTAATGGCTATCTGTCCAGATAAGAAGAGCATGTCACCATATTGTACCGCTTGACTATATGGTCCAATCGGGGCGGGAGCTTTGTCCGTTTCTATTATTCTTTTCATAATATCATTATTGTAGGGGCAAATGTACGAAAGCTTTAAATGTAATAATGCGGATTGAATGCTTAAATGGCTTGTTGGAGTTTTGATAGAATGCTTAAATGGCTTGTTGGAGTTTTGATTGAATGCTTAAATGGCTTGTTTGGGTTTTGATTGAATGCTTGAATGGCTTGTTGGGGTTTTGATTGAATGCTTAAATGGCTTGTTTGGGTTTTGATTGAATGCTTAAATGGCTTGTTGGGGTTTTGGTTGAATGCTTAAATGGCTTGTTTGGGTTTTGATTGAATGCTTAAATGGCTTGTTGGGGTTTTGGTTGAATGCTTAAATGGCTTGTTTGGGTTT
>JAJRRH010000016.1 GCA_024279715.1 Bacteroidota bacterium | reverse complement strand
GTTCAGTATTCAAATGGGATGGATGCTAGTTTTGTAGTAGGTCAAACAGATTTTGTCACCAATACTCCAGGAGTTGGTCCAGCTTCATTGGACAGACCCTATGATGTTGCTGTAGATCCTACAACGGGTAAAGTTTTTGTATCAGACTTGAACAATCACCGTGTGATTCGATATGCTACATTCGATGATTTTATTCACAACGCTAATGCTGAGACGGTGATAGGTCAAATTGACCTCAATGCCAATAGCAGTGGAGTATCATCCACAAAGCTATATCAGCCAACAGGGATCTTTGTAGATGATACGGGTACACTTTGGGTAACAGACTGGGGAAATAACCGAGTGTTGCGATTTGATAATGCATCTTCCTTGTCCAATCTACCACCGGCAGATGGCGTTCTAGGACAATCGAATTTCACTAGTTTTGGTAACGCTTTGACAAGAAATGGAATGAGTGTGCCAGTGGATGTTATTGTTGATAACGGAACTTTGTGGGTTGCAGATCAGGGGAATGGTAGAGTGCTTAGATTTAATAACGCAAAGTCAAAAGCCAATGGCGCCAATGCGGATGGCGTTTTAGGAGCGCCAGACTATTGGGACAATTCAGGTTTAGCATCTCCATCTAATATTAATTCTGCCAATGGTTTAGTGATGATCTGTAATAGCCTTTATGTTTCTGATGGTGCTAACAACAGAGTAGTAAGATGGGATAATCCAAGCGTATTAAGTAATGGTGCAAATGCAAGTATTGTGTTAGGGCAACCGAATTTTTTCAGTACTATCTTTATTACTGGTCCAAATGGTATGTTCATGCCACGATTGTTGAGTGCAGACTCTAAAAACAACCTTTTCGTCAATGATGCTTCTAACAACAGAATATTAATCTTTAATGAAGCGGGAGAGAAAGGGATAGGAGCTAATGCCGATATTGTATTGGGTCAGCCCAATTTCTTCAGTTCAATTCCTGGAACGACCATCAATACACTTAATTCACCAAGGGGGGTCGCCATTATAGAAAGTGGTAATCGATCGTATACGGCAGTGGCTGAAGCTTTGGGGAACAGAATAACGATTTTTGGGCATCCGGATTTATCCACTAATGAACAAACCGCAATTTCAGATGTTTTGCCGGGCTATGACCCAGCAGGAAGTGGAGGGCTTACTTTCTCCATATTAAATCAGCCAAGTAGTGGGATAGTTGTAGTTGATAATACTTCTACAGGGGCATACACTTATACGCCTGGAGGACTATGTCCATACGATGAGGATCATATTGAGAGCTTTACTTATCAAGTGACGAATAACTATGGCTGTTCTGCAACAGGGGAGGTGGCTATCAAAGTTACAAATGTTGGTGCGTGTGTTGAGATCCCTTTTAATGGCATAGACGATGATGACGATTGCAACATAGATTGTGATGATATGTCATTTGGGGTTAGAATCAATGATTTCAGAAATGGGATGACTTCAAGTCACCTAATGGGTCAAAGCACTTATTTCAACACTAGTGCTGGACTAGGTTCCAATGCTTATAATCATCCTTATGATGTGGCGTTAGACCCAATCAGTAGAAAAGTATTTGTTAGCGATTCGCACAATCATCGAATTTTACGATTTGCAACGATGGAGTCATTTATATACGGAGATAGCCCCGAGGCTGTATTTGGTCAAGCGGATTTTGTTTCTAATATCTCTGGAACAACGGCTACAACTTTTAGATACCCGACAGGTATTTATGTGGACAATGCGGGCATATTGTGGGTGTCTGACTGGGGTAATAGGAGGGTGCTTCGATTTGATAGTGCTGCAGATTCTGGCAACGGAGTTGCAGCTAGTGGTGTTTTAGGGCAACCCAATTTCACGACCCTTAATGCTCAATTGACTATTAATGGAATGGGAGCTGTTACCGATGTGGTGGTGGATGACAGCGGTACCTTATATGTAGCTGAAGAGGGTAATGGGAGGGTTATTAGGTTTGATAATGCAAGTGGTAAGCTTAATGGAGCCAATGCAGATGGGGTGTTGGGGGCTCCTGATTTCACCTCAAATCCAGCTATTGTGGATGATAGTAACATTAGTGTTGCTTTGGGAATCACCATTATATGTAATTCCTTGTATGTGTCTGATGGAGACAACCACAGAGTCTTAAGGTGGGATAATCCTTCGGGACTTGCAAATGGAGCGCCTGCAGATGTTGTTCTAGGTCAGGTCAATTTCACCTCTGGATCACCTTCCTTGGCTTCTTTTCGTTTCAATACGCCACGATTGTTAAACGGAGACGCTTATAATAATCTGTATGTAGGAGATGAGATGAATAATAGAGTGTTGATATTTAATGAAGTGAAAAACAAAAGTAATGGAGCAATGGCTGATAAAGTAATAGGTCAACCAAATCTTATTACTGGCGCCAATGGTATTGGAGATAGTAAATTCAACAGGCCCAAAGGAGCAACGATATTAGAAGATGGATTAAAGTCTTATATGGTTGTATCTGATGAATTTAATAATCGAATTATGGGTTTTGGAGGTGGGTTTAGAAATACTTCTGAAACGGCTTTTCTGAATGGGGATTTGTCAGGCTATGACCCTTCTGGAAGTGGTGGGCTGAATTTTACATCCCTTACGGATATAAGTTACGGAACAATTGGGATATTAAATAATAGCACAGGGCAGTTTGTCATGATACCCGGGGATGAATGTGTCCATGAGGATGACTTTTTTACTAGTTTCACTTATGAAGTAAGTAATGCCAATGGATGTTCACAACGCGGTGAGATGGTTGTTAAAGTGACGGATACTGGCCCATGTCTAGAGGATTGTAATAATGGCATTGATGACGATAACAATGGTTTTATTGATCTAGAAGACCCTATGTGTGATAAGGATGGGGATGGGGTGATTAACATGTCAGATATCGACTGGGATAACGACGGGATAAACAACTTGAAGGAAGAAGCTGCTGGTATTGGCATGTGCTCTGGATACTCGATAAGATCCGTCTTTAAGGATAGTTTTGGAACGGGTTTAAGGAGCTCAAGTGATTACGTGAATTTGTGTTATGAAAATAACACCGATGTGGGTTGTTCGCCTTTGTTCAATTCTGGTACATATTCCAACGCTGTGGACAAAGGCGAGTACGCGTTGGTTAAAAACTCAGATGACGCTAATCAAGGCGCCCAGAATTGGATAAGTGTTACCGATTTGAATGGAGATCCAAATGGTCGGTTTTTAGTCGTAAATCCAACAAGTGCCAATGAAATCGTGTACGAGCGGTCAATAAACGCGATAACTCCAGGGGTAAGTGTGCAATTGTCAGTTTTAGCGATCAATCTTTTTAAATTAGGATCTGGTAAAGATATTCCGAGAATTGCTCTGAAAATATTGGATGCCAATGGCATTGTCCTTAAGTCTCAAGAATTTAACCTGAACGAAGATGAATCTTGGAAGACACTCTCGACAGGAGGGTTGTTTCAGGCGCCAACACCATATGTAGTGCAAATAGTGAACGTAAATGATGGGGATGGTAATGATTTTATTGTGGATGCTATTCAGTTAGATTTGTTGTATAAAGATTGTGATGGTGACGGTGTTTGGAATGTTATTGATTTAGACTCTGATAACGATGGCATTACAGATATTAAAGAGCAAAATGGTGCGGATGCTGATGGGAATGGGATTCTAGATAATATCAGCGGTACTGGATTGCTTTTGAATGATGGGGATAATAATGGTGCGGATGATGCTCATGAGGGACAAGTGATTATTGATACCGATGGGGATAATGCTTTAGATATACACGATCTAGATAGTGATAATGACGGTCTCTATGATGTACTGGAGGCAGGTGGTATTGACCCTGATTTTAATGGAGTTATTGGTTCTGGTGTGTTCTCTGATCCTAATGGCAATGGATTGAGTGTTATTATTGATCCTTCTGAGGCTGGAATAGCTATTTCTGTGAAGGATTCTGATGCCGATGGCTCGATGGATGCCAAAGAGTTGGATAGTGATAATGATGGTTGTTCAGACGTCATGGAAGCTGGTTTCCCCGATGGAGATAGTAATGGGCTTTTGGGTACGGGTACTGTTGGATCTGGCTTGAATGTCAACGGCAATGGAGTCGTAACGCCTTAAAGTTTCGCAATAGATTGGGCGTGTTTTTTTGTGTCATAGTTTTCGGCGAAGCATCATCTTAAATTGAGCTAAAACTAACGTAGAGAGTTAATTGCAGTATTCAATTAAAGCAATAGTTTAAAATTATTTTATTTACTAAGCTTCCTTCGCCTTGTCTGTGTGCCTAGAGGGTGTCATATAGAGTAACTTTTCATCGAAAAACTCGTATTGCGTATAGGTGATTACTAGTTAATTCGCCTATTTTGAAAGAAGACAAACAACATATCGCTTTTCTAAAACCTTTGGTAACACTCCTTGGCTTTCTTTCGGTTTTTACAATAACAGTATCTGCTCAGGAGATCAATGGCAATGGCATTGACGATGATGGCGATTGTCAAACAGACTGTGATGACATGCTGTTCAGTATTCAAAGTCATTGGCAATCTAATGGGATGGATGCTGGGTTTGTAATTGGTCAAAATGATTTTTTGAGTAATACGTCTGGTACAAGTCCAACGAAATTTACCAGACCCAATGATATCGCTGTGGATCCAACGACCAATAAGGTCTTTGTTTCTGATGCGGCAAATAATCGGGTATTGCGATACGCTAATTATCATGACTTTTTATATGAAAAACAAGCAGAGTCTGTGCTTGGTCAGGTTGATTTCGTGACGAATGTCTCTTCGACCAGTAGCAGTGGGTTTAATTCTCCAGTGGGTATTTTTGTGGATCACAACGGAGTGTTATGGGTGTGTGATTATGACAACAATAGGGTGCTTCGATTTGATGATGCTGCCAATAAGATCATAGGGGCGTCAGCCGATGGTGTTTTGGGGCAAGTAAATTTCACCAATGGATTGTCTGGAATAGGTGTCAATCGCTTAAATCAACCTGTAGATGTGGTGGTGGATACGAGTGGAACGTTATACGTAGCTGACCAGTATAATGGTAGAGTGCTACGTTTTGACAATGCGGCTAGTTTGAGCAATGGTGATAATGCTGCTGCCGTTATAGGAGCACCAAACTTCACCGACAATGGGTCGGCGGTTACACAAACGAATCTTACGTATCCTACAGGAATCGAATTAATCTGCAACACGCTTTACATTTCTGATATTTGGGCAGATCGTATATTGGCTTGGGAAAATCCAGCGGTCTTAGCTAATGGTGCCCCTGCAGACAGAGTGCTTGGACAAATTGATTTCATCTCCTCTTCCGGAGGTACAGCTGCTAATAAGCTCCGAGATCCAAGGTACATGACGAAGGATAGCAAGAATAACCTATATGTCTCCGATGCTGGAAATAATCGTGTGTTGGTGTTTTACAAGCCCAATACTTTAGCCAATGGCTCAAGTGCTGACCTAGTGTTAGGACAGAATAGTTTCACTGCCAACGCAGGAGGGCTGAGTGTCGATCAATTGACTTCACCAAGAGGAATATTGGTTCATGATGAAGGCGCACGTACTTTTGTCAATGTGGTGGATCGATTGAATAATCGAATAATGGTTTTTGGTCATTATAATTATCAGGTGAGTGAAACGAATTCATTGGTTGACTTTCTTCCTATGAGTTATTTAAATAATGTTGGGGGTGTTGTTTTTAGCTTGTTAACCCAGCCAAGCAGGGGTGTAGTTACATTGACGAATAGTGTTTCTGGTGCTTTTCAGTACCAAGCGCCTTCAAACCCATGCTTGTATGATGAAGATTATAGCGTGACATTTGTGTATCAAATAAGCAATGCCGTTGGTTGTTCCGTAGTTGGTGAAATTGAAATAGAGGTATTAGAAGCACAAGGTTGTATCGAGGATTGCACCAATGGTACCGATGATGATTTTAATGGGTTTATAGACGTAGAGGATCCTATGTGTGATAATGATGGAGATGGTGTGGTCAATGGACAAGATATAGATTTGGATAATGATGGGGTCGTAAATGTAAAAGAGCAGTATATGTACGGTGGTTTAGGTTTTTGCCTCAATACGATTACTTCTGTTCTGCTGTTTGAGGATTTTGGTGTTGGTGTTCGTGGCGAGTCGGCATATATCCCAATGTGCTTTGAACATGGCGGAGGATCTGGAGTAACTTGCTCTAGTCATTATGATAGTAATACTTATAGCGCATCCGTTGATTGGGGGGAGTATTGTTTGGTGAAAAATTCTTTTCTTGCCGATCAAGGAGTCTATAATTGGGACTATACAATTGGCATGGGTTCTGTAGCTGGTGGTAGATTTGCCATTGTAAATGGAGGGAATGAGAACCAGGTTGTATATGAAAGATTGATAGATGGATTGGTGATTGGCGTACGATTGAAAGTAGATCTCAAATTTAAGAACTTGTCTCCCGTTGGGTCTAATTTAGCAAAGCCAAAATTCCATTTCGAATACTGGTCTGAAAGTGGTGTGTTGTTGTTTACGTCTAGTACAATAACTCCCGCAGAAGATGGAGTTTGGCATGGTGGTGGTAGTGGGAATTATATCTGTGCTGAGTCTAAAATAGTCTTTAAAATGGTGCTAGAAGCAGCTGCCTTGCCCGGGAATGATTTGGCTTTTGATAAACTCAATGTTTTTCAAAAATATGTCGACTGCGATAACGATGGTGTTCCGAATATTTATGATCTGGATAATGATAACGATGGTATAACTAATATTGTCGAACAAGGAAACCCAGATGCAGACGGTAGCGGCACGACCGACAATGTAAATGGTGATGGGAGCCTAATGAATGATGCAAATAACAATGGAGCAGATGATGCGTATGAGGGGCAAGTCTTGTTGGATACGGATGGGGATCACTTGAGGGATATGTTTGACTTAGATTCTGACAATGATGGTATTTATGATGTTCTAGAAGCAGGGGGGGCTGACCCAGATTATGATGGCATTATTGGTGCAGGTGCTTTTGTTGACGCAGATGGAGATGGATTGAGTAGTATTGTGGATGCTGATGATTCAGGTGTGCCATTATTAAACAAAGATTCGGATACCGATGGAATTGATGATGCCAAAGAAATAGATAGCGACAACGATGGTTGTTTCGATGTGCAAGAGGCCGGATTTCCCGACACAGATAATAATGGATTATTGGGTGTCGGAGCAACGGGTACAGGGTTGAATGTTAATGGGCAAGGTGTGGTGACGCCTTAAGTGATTCAGAAAATACTGATTTTTCAATGAACAAATAATATACAGCAAAATGTAAGCATTTTGCTATTTTATTAGGGAAAGGATGCCGACATTTGTGGGGAACATTAAAATATATTGATATGAACAAGAATATGGGATCAACAGATAGAATGATAAGAATAGTAATAGCTGCACTTGTTGCTGTATTGTATTTCAGTGGCAGAATTGGAGGTACGATGGCTATCGTTTTGGGTATTGTCGCAGGTGTGTTTCTGCTTACGAGTTTGATTAATTTCTGCCCTCTTTACAAGATGTTAGGGATAAATACAACTAAAAAATAGTCCATAACAAAAAGAATTACAATTATGTTTAAAGACTGGCATTTCGTTCGTTGGATATTCTTAATAGTTGGATCTGGCCTTGGACTATACGCATACTCTATCACGGAATGGGGATTGGGAATGTTGGCAATAATCATAGCCTATCAAGCAATTATGAATGTTGGATGTATAAAATTCTGTTATCCACATCAAATGCCAGTGGATGTTGTGGTTAATGACACAGATGAAATTATCTATGAAGAGATTTTATAAGGTCATTTAGTGTGTTTTTGTAGACGAACATGGAAGGAAAGATAAATGCCCCCTTTGCAGTATTAGTGAATGGTGATGTGCCTGTATTAGTAGATTTTTTTGCCACTTGGTGTGGTCCTTGTAAGGCGTTGGCACCCGTTTTGATTAAGGTCAAAAGTGAGGTGAAGGATAGCGCACGACTTGTTAAAGTAGACGTTGATGTAAATCCAAAAGCAGCAATACAATACAGTGTGCGTGGTGTGCCTACACTATTGTTATTTCACAAAGGAGAAATCGTTTGGAGAAAATCAGGCGTGCAAAGCGCCAGTAGAATTATCAAAGAGATAAGGAAGTATACGCACTAAAATGAAGCAGGATAAGCACCTTCCTTCGTCAGTTCCGCAATGTCTTTTTGAACAAATTCTTTGTCCTCTTTATAAGTAACCCCAATCCATTTGCTTTCGGTTGGTAGCACCTTCACTTTGATTCCGTGGTCTTTCATCATTGCATTCACTACAAATGGAATAAAGTATTCAGACCTTGGGTCATCAGCAGTTTCTTTTCCAAATCGTACAAAATCTTTTTCTAAAAAATCCAAAATAGAAGGGTGGAAGCCCCAGAAATTCATGGAGACAGGAACACGAAGATCCAATTCTTCTTTCACATCATTCGTGAAGTGATTCACCGTACCGTTTTCTCTTGCGATTTTCAATCCTTCAAATATAGAAATCAAATTCCTGTCCTTATCTACTTTGCAGATGCCTCGATTGACAGATCCGTGTTCACTCAAAGTGTTTACCAATGGATAGCCAACCATAGAATATGTATTAGGATCTTGGTCAGACTTTTTCAAAAATGACGCCATCTGATCAAAGGCATCTTTGCCGTAGAAATCATCGGCATTGATAGCCGCAAATGGCTCGTCAATAACATCTTTAGCAACTAAAATAGCATGGCCAGTTCCCCAGGGTTTTTCTCTCCTCTCAACGATTTTTTTTGGGATGTCCCCCGCAAAAGCGTCGAATTCTTGAAAGACAGTTATGCAATTCACCTTGTCTTTATACTTACTAATGATCATCTCGTCAAAAGCCTCTTGGAAATCCTTGCGAATAATAAAAACGATTTTATTGAATCCGGCATCTATGGCATCATAAATTGAGTAATCCATGATTGTTTGACCACTAGGTCCAACCTTGTCCAATTGTTTGAGCCCTCCATATCTTGAACCCATGCCTGCTGCTAGTATAACTAAAGTGATATCCATAAAAAATATTGTTTTGTATTGCGAAAGTCGTATTTATTATCCTATTGTACAATAGACGGTAGATTTCTATTTCAACAAATCACCATTAACCCAATATTGTAAGCTCTTCTTCCGCTTTTTCCCATTCCGACATCAATGTGTCTATTCGTTCTTTTGCGGTAGCATACTCTCCAAGGGTTTTTTCTGCGTTCGCTTTATCATCATAGTCCATCACGGCAATAATTTCATCAAGCTCTCCAACTCTTTCTTCCAACTTTTCTATTTCTTTTTCACACCGGCTGATTTTTTTCTCTAACTTACGAACTGATTTCTTGTACTCCTTCTCTTCTATATAACTCCTTTTGTTACTTGAAGCGTTTTGTTTCTTTTCTGATTTCGTCTTTTCCGTTTTCTCAAATAAGGCGATGCTATTGGCTTGTTTTTCTTTCAGGAAGTCATAGATGTCACCAATGAATTGTTTTAGTCCAGTTTTTTGCACTTCGTATATGGTCTGAGTCAATCCGCTTAAGAAATCTCTATCATGCGAAACGACGATCATTGTTCCGTCATATTTTATCAATGCATTTTTTAGAACCTCCTTTGACTTTAGATCCAAGTGATTGGTAGGTTCATCAAGGATCAATAGATTATGAGGCGTAAGCAGTAATTTACATAGCGCTAGGCGAGTTTTTTCACCTCCAGATAGTACGGATACACGTTTTTCAATATCTTCTCCACCAAAAAGGAAGCCCCCTAATATTCCTCGAACTTTTTTTCTAATATCACCGACTGCCTCATCGTCAATAGTCTCAAATACAGTTTTGGAAGTGTCCAGAGTGTCTGCTTGATTTTGAGCAAAATACCCTATGGAAATGTTGTGTCCAATCTTAAACTCTCCATTGTGCGGTTCGTTTTCAGCGAGTATTTTTAGTAGGGTAGTCTTTCCAGCACCATTTTTACCTACAAGAGCGATTTTTTCTCCTGCAGGAAGCATCAATTCTATATCTGAGAAAATGTGTTTCTCATCATAATACTTCTCTAAGTCATGAAGCTCGACAGCTAGTTTGCCAGATCTGGGCGCAGGAGGGAAGCTGATGTTTATGCCTGAGGTATCCATTTGGTCTACCACGATTCTGTCCAGCTTGTCTAGTTTTTTTATTAGAGATTGGGCAAAGGCTGCCTTGTTTTTCTTTGCCCGGAATTTATTAATCAATATCTCCGTCTCAGCGATCATCTTCTGCTGATTTTTATAAGCTTGTAGTTGAATTTCTACTTCACCCTGTCTATGCACGATGTACTTCGAGTAAGAGAATTTGTAGTCATAGACCTTGCCATTCGAGATCTCAATAGTACGGTTGGTGATATTATCCAAAAATGCCCTGTCATGAGAGATGAGTAGTATAGACCCACTATGATTCACCAAAAAACTTTCAAGCCAAGCAATACTCTCCAAATCCAAGTGATTCGTAGGTTCATCCAAAAGCAATATGTCAGGACTTTGGAGTAATATTTTTGCCAGTTCCACCCGCATCTTCCATCCGCCAGAGAATTCACTCATCGTCCTATCCATGTCAGCATCGACAAATCCAAGTCCTTTCAATACCCTTTCCACTTGCTCTTCTTTGGTCACGCCTCCGAGCATGGTTAGCCTATCGTTGTGGTGGTTCAGGTCTTCGATGATCTGCATGTACTCGTCAGATTCGTAGTCTGTCCGCTCGCCCAATTGCTTTGTACACTCTTCAATCTTTCGTTCGAGCACATTGATTTCTTCAAAAGCTAGGCTGGCCTCTACCAGGATAGTATTGCCCTCGTTGTGCACCATTTCTTGCGGTAAGTAGCCGACAACGGTGTCCTTCGGAATGTTAATGTCTCCCTTTGTTGGATTATTGATCCCAGCGATTATTTTTAGCATGGTAGACTTTCCAGCGCCATTTTTCCCTGTGAGACCTATTTTGTCTTTGTCACTTACAAAAAAAGAAACGGCGTCAAAGAGCACACGTTCTCCAAAATATACGGATAATTGATTTACTGCAAACATAAGGGCGCGAAGATAGTAAAATGAAGTATCCCTTTTAGTAGAGAATTACAGTATTGAGAAATGAATTTTATATTCATTTTTGGATTCTGTAATTTGTTGACACAGTTTTATTTAGAGTCTTCTTTTTCTTCAAAATTCATTGAGGCAGAGTTGATGCAATACCGTAATCCAGTGGGAGCGGGGCCGTCATCAAAGACATGTCCTAGGTGACCATCGCACTGAGCACACACCACTTCTATTCGTTTCATGCCATAACTTGAGTCGTCTATTTCTGCCACATGACCTTCTATAAATGTGAAAAAACTGGGCCATCCTGTACCAGATTTGAATTTCGTGTCTGACTCAAACAATGAGAAACCACAAGCGGCACAGGTGTATGTCCCTGACGATTTGTTTTCTAGTAAGTCACCCGTGAAAGCTCGCTCAGTGCCCTTCTCTCTTAGAATTCTGTATTCCTCTTCGGTAAGGGTTCTTTTCCATTCAGCATCTGTATGTACTACTTTCTTTTCAATGTCATACTCCTGACTTTGTAGTACACTGTCTTGCTTTTGGATAGTTTCTTCTTGTGCATTACTGCACCCGATTATCATACCGTGAAGTGCAATGAGTAAAATGTATCTTTTCATGTTGTTGTAAAATTAGTAGTATCTATTAATGAGTGTCATTTATAGTTCTATCTTGCCCTCCAAAAAAAAACGGATTATGGATATTCTTGGAATTACTTTGACAGAACTAGTTGGATATTTAGGCTCATTGGGGGTGCTTGTTTCTTTTTTATTCAAAGATATGCGCAAACTTCGTATTATCAATACAATCGGGTGCATACTTTTTGTTGTTTATGGATCATTGCTGAATTCCCCACCTATTATTATCACCAATGTAGCCATCACTATTATCAATATCTATTTTTTAATGAAAAAGGAGTAACTTCCTTTACATAGAGCAAAGTTAAATCTTAATCCTCACGAAAATATAACGAGAAGGTAAAATAAAATACACCAAAGTCATCCTTTTCATTGGGAGCGGGGGGCTAAGGTGATCCTTACTCCTTTATACTACACCGACTTAGGTAATAGGCGGATAGAAATAGCGCCAATATCATCTCAAGAAATATTGACTTGTAGCCAATATTCACTAAGATTATAGACGATTATCTTTTTTCAATCTCGAGTACCGCATATACCGCCGTCCCATTGGCGTCATCCGCACTTATATTTACTTGTCCATTTCCTGAAAAACTAGCATTGTGATTCATGATATTTCCCAATGCTCCTTGGATTTTTTGATCGAAAGACCCTGAATGAGAATTAATGCTAGAGATCAATTGATTATAGTCCAATGGGCCTTTGCTGACAATTACCGCCATCTGATCTACCGTGCCTATGTTGTCCGCTTCATAGGAATAATCTCTCGGAAACAATCTTGTACCCGTTATTCCACAATACGGAGAGTGTTTTTTTGTATATGGAAACAATATATAGGAGGTGTTGTCTGTCTCCAATCCTACGATATACGTATAGCATGGGAGTGTGTTTGCGATTTCAATTTTAAATTGTTCGCCTATTTTTAACGGAGAATTTGTCTTGTACGTTCTGTCGTGAGAATGAGATATGTCTATTCTTTTGCCTGAGTTCTTTCTCACCAATGCAAATGCCACATCTAGTCTGTTCGTTTTTGGGCTATTCGCATCTCCCATCGGGAACATGCCATAAGCCTCTTCCGTAAATCTACCGAAATCATCATAACTGACCCAAAACATGCCTTTGTTTCCCCAATCCATTCCCCAGCTATTCATGATGTGAAATCCACCCATATTACGACCAAATTTATAGTCGTCATATCCAACCACACACATGGCGTGACCGCCAAACCCTCTTTTGCTGTAATCACCCTGTGTTGGAAACCATTTGTCTTTGCCGTTCATGCTCGACATGAAGGATCCTCCGACCATCATCCCTACCACTACGGGTGCGCCATGAGAGATATGTTGTTTGATACCCAAAAGGTCGGTTTTGTAATTTGACCCACTTTTGGTAAGCCTATTAAAGCCTGCTATTGTGTAGCTTTTTGCATCTTGAAAATCTTGTCTTGAGGGCGATTTTGAGCAGTCACGTGCATCGTATCCAAACTGAGAGAATGGGACGTCGCCTCGTTGTTTAAGATGCTCCATTGCTTTAAAAATATATGCACCTTGACAGCCAGTCAGAGCGATTTGATTGTATAGAAAAGAAGGGCTAAATCGTACTTTGTTTGGGTCTTTGCCAGTTTCTTTTGCGTATAATATCGTTCTTGCAGCGTATGAGCTAGCCCATGCCACGCACGACCCTTGACTCCCTTGACTCAATCGAGTAGGGCAGTACTGCACCAGTGAAGAAGACTCCGGCATGGGGTTCTTTATGTTATCCGCTAATGGTTCATATACTTCTGCTTCATCATATACCTTTTGGTCTAACTCGGCACCACGGGCTATGCTATTATCCGTTTGTATGGTTTGACCACCATTATTCGGGTCTACTACGACAGGATTATTACCTCCGCCACCTTCATTGCCAGAAAAACCTCCGGACATAAAATAGATTATGCCACCAATGACTAATAATCCAATAAGTAGTTTTGGTTTTTTGAATAAAAGTCCAATTACGGCAGCTAAAATACCACCGCCGCCACCGCCGGGGAACATTCCTTTATTGCCATTGTCACGTCTTTCAGGTTGATTTGGTCTTCTGTTGCCACGCTCATCTTGCGGCATTTCATCATCTTTTCTTATTCTAATTGGCATAGTCGTATACTTGTATTATTCAAGATTCAAAAGTATGATTTTTTGTTGAGAAAATGGCAGGGCTTTTATTTTTGAAATTACGAGGTGACCACGATGAGTTTACTAGGCATGATTTAGGCACTGTTTTTTTTTAGAAAATTGACCTTTGAGAATATGTGAATATCGACAGATTACAACAACAATTTCGGAGAATATTGGCTCGCATTATTCTAACAAGCATACAGAGGGAATTGTTTAATAGGGCGGTGTTGCATGGTGTACAATGTGAAATCTTGATGAGCATTATTCAATATTGGGTGCCTTAAAAACAACATATAAAATTGGTGTTGACTTAATTGCTGAAAAACTAATGAATCTTTCGGGTTAATTCATACTTTCGCCAATGAACCCGCAAGACACTAGTACTTGAATATCTATACCACTTTTACCCAAAAAAAATCAGCCGTTGGAATAGGAGGGAAGGCGACTAATTTGCTTCGTTTAGAACGCCAGAGTATGAACGTGCCAAAATGGGCTGTCATTCCTCAGGAAGTATTGCTCAGTCAATTGTCAAAAGCACAAAGCCCTGATGAGGAAAAAGTATTCAATAGTCTCATCGTGCCAGATGACATACAAGAAGAATTAGCCTCATATTTTGGTGAGGATAGTGCGAGTAAGACGTACGCCGTTCGCTCTTCCGCCATAGACGAAGACGGACAAGACCACTCCTTTGCAGGGCAATTTGAAACTTTCTTACACGTGCCTTTTGGTCAGATTACTGAAAGGATAAAAGAGATTTGGAAGTCTGTGAACTCGGTACGGGTGCAGGCTTACAGAAAGCAGAATGATATTGAAGCCAGTTTTGGAATAGCAGTTATCATACAAGAGATGATTGATGCAGAAGTGTCAGGAGTAGCTTTTGGAATGAATCCCGTGAGTCAGGATCTAAACGCTAAAGTGATAAGTTCTGTATTCGGACTTGGTGAAGGCTTGGTGTCTGGTGAACTCGATGCCGATACCTATGAAATATGTGAAGGTGAAATAAAAAAATCCTTGGCAGACAAAACCCATGCATTCGTTAAAGATGAATCAAGTGGTGGAATTTTAAAAGCAACGCTGGAAAGTAAAAAGGCTAATCAATCTACCCTGAATGATTACCAAATAAAGGAAATCGTTGAAGTGCTTGATCGATTGAAGGAAGCACTAAATACACCGCAAGACATTGAGTTTGCATACGTCAATAAGGAGTTCTTTATTCTTCAAACCCGTCCTATAACTACCATTGTCGAAGAAGGTGAATACACCCTTTGGGACAATAGTAATATTATTGAATCCTACCCCGGAATTACCACGCCCCTTACATTTTCTTTTATAATCAAGATGTATGAACACGTCTATCGTCAGTTTGTCGGAATTCTCGGAGTTAATGAAAAAGAGATAGAAGCTCATAAGGATATTTTTGCCAATACTTTAGGGCTTGTACGTGGTAGAGTGTATTATAATCTACTCAATTGGTATAAAATGTTGGCAATGCTCCCCGGTTTTTCTATCAATGCCGCATACATGGAAAAAATGATGGGCGTAAGCGAACGATTCGAACTTAAAGAAGATTTTCAGATGGGAAAAGGACTCGCTTGGTATCGGATAGTGACGATGATCTTTCGAATGATACGTATGCAGCGACGATTGCCCAAAGAGAGGGATTTGTTTCTCGCCCAGCTCAATCAAGTGATGAGTAAGTATGGTGCCATTGATTTTGAAAAACTGCCGCCAAAAGAAATTATTCAACATTATAAAGTGTTCGAACAAGACTTATTGCTAAAATGGAAAGCGCCTTTGATTAATGATTTTTTCGCAATGATATGGTTTGGTATGCTAGAAAAACAAGTTCAAAAATATCTACCAAAGGAACCTAATATTCACAATGACTTGCTATGTGGTAGCCAGGATATCATTTCAGTAGAGCCCATTCATCGTAGTATTTCGTTAGCCAAATTAGTCAATGATGAAGGGGCTGCTTCCTTTTTCAAAAGTCATTCGCCAGAAGATATCTGGAAAAAACTTAGTTCAGGAGCTTATCCAATAATTAAAGCGGAGATAGATTCGTACATAACCAAATTTGGCGAACGTTGTGTTGGCGAGCTTAAACTGGAGACCATTTCTTATTCGCAGCAACCAGAACTATTTGTGAAAGTTATTAAATCGTATGTGGAGCAAGGGGTGATTGCAAAAAAAATAGATGCCAATATTGAAGATGATTTAAGGCTAAATGCCGAAAAGAAAGTAGAGAAAGCATTAAAGAGAAAGCCAATTGCTAGATGGTGGTTTAACAAAGTTAGAAACAATGCAAGAGACCTAGTGAGCAACAGGGAAAATCTTCGATTTGAACGTACAAGAGGTTTTGGAATGGTAAGGCGGATGTTTTCTGCGCTTGGTAAATCTTGGTACGAATCTGGATATATTGACCATCCGAGAGATGTTTTTTACCTTGAACTGAATGAAATAAAAAAAGCAGGTGTTACGGGGTTTAAAGATGACTTAAGGGAAAATATCAAAAACCGAAAAGTAGAATTTGATAATTATCGTAATGTGCAAGAACCCCAAGAACGATTCTTTACTTACGGCAATAATTTTGAAGACAGATTCATTTACTCTGAAGAGAAACTTGAATCTGCTGTGATCGATCTAAAAGGAATCGGTTGCTGCCCCGGTATCGTGCGTAAGAAGGTGCAAGTGATTAGAGACCCAAGTGAGATTGATTCACTGCATGGCGATATATTAGTGACCTCAAGTACAGACCCCGGTTGGGTAACACTGTTCCCAACATGTTCGGGTATCATCGTAGAGCGAGGCAGTCTTTTAAGTCACTCCGCCATTGTGTCTAGAGAGATGGGCATTCCATGCATAGTCAGTGTCAAAGGATTACTTCGAACGCTTAAAACTGGAGATGAAATAATAATGAATGGCAGTACAGGACAAATTCAGATTATAGATGAGACAAAGGGGGAATAAATAAAACCTCCGATGAAAGTTCAGAATTGAATAAGTCAAAAGATGGATTAAGCAATGTTATTCCGTCGATACCGTTTTTGTAAAACTATAATTCCCGTAATTCCAGCCACAAACATTAACATAGAAATCAATTCCGCTTGGGTCATTGTCCAGCCACCTATGGTAAGAAAATCATTGTTGATGCGAATCTTCTCAATCCAAAACCGTTCAAAGCCATTGAAAATCATGTAAATGAAAAATAAAACACCAGGTATTTTTATACTTTTGCTGAGCTTCCACAGAATAAAAAATAAACCGATGGCCATCATCGTTTCATAAAATGGGGTCGGAAAGACAGGATAAGGCAATTCTGTGCAGTAGCCCTCGAAACACGTCCCGTCAATAATTGTAGTTCCTACACGATTAACATTGTTAGGGTAGGTGTACGCCCAAGTCCAGTCTGGGAGCCATGACATCCATCCCGGTTTGGCAGCAAGATTATTGATACCCCAGTCACCATCGCCTGAAACCTGACATCCTATACGGCCAATGCCATAGGCGAGCATAAGCCCAGGCACCACAGCATCTGAGCCAGCAAGTAGAGGTATGTTGTGCTTGTTCATATACCACATCACCCCAGCACCACCGAGTATTAATCCCCCGTATATCGTCAATCCAGACATCAATTGTGCGAAGTCAAAGTCAGAAAAGAAAGCAATCATCTGGTCAGGGTTTTCGAACAGATGAAATAATTTCGCTCCGGTAAACCCAAAAATAGCAGCATAGACTGCCATATTCCAAGAATGCTCTTTGCTCGTAATCGCAATCTCTTTACTGATAGGTTCAGGATATTGCTTTTTTTCTTTACGATAGTCATTATATGTTATGCCTAAAAACACCAATGCTCCAAGAATCCCTGAGGCTAAATAACCCTCCGTAGAAAGCATGAACCCTTGTGGGTCTTTCATCGCAATATCCACATTTCGTGCTAGGTAAACAAATTTATAACCAATGACAAAGCCAAAGATGGCACTGTTAATAATAGCACCAAAAGAGGGTGCTTTGCCATAAATCACCTTTTTATAAGAAATGGGAATGCTTCCATCTTTGGTTTTTCTTTCTAACGCTAGTTTCAGAAAATATGCGGCACTCATAAAAGCCAAGGCAACAAAAAATCCAAAGCTGTTCATCATCTTTAAGAAAGGAAGGTCAATTCCCGTCAAATCTAGTAATGCATGGTAAATCGTTGGATACATGATTAGTCAGATAGACATTTACTCGTGATCACCACATCCATCAACCCATCACCATTAATCTTCTTCAATTCGACAGGCACTACTTTATTGACCAGTGCTTCATCATACTGACAGACCACTCGTATGTAATTTTCGGTATATCCCTCTATCATTCCTTCGTCTTGTTTTTCTTCAAACAATACCACTTGATCGGTGTCGATATGGGATTGATAAAACTGTCGTTGTTTTTTTAATGAAAGAATCCTCAACTTCTTACTCCGTAGTTTTCTCTCGGCAATTGGAACTATACCATCCATTCTTTTAGCCAAAGTGTTGTTTCGTTCTGAATAAGTAAACACATGGAGATAACTCACATCCATCCCCAGTAAGAAATCGTAAGTTTTCTGAAACTCTTCTTCCGTTTCGCCCGGATATCCGACAATGACATCCACACCTATACAAGAATGAGGCATTGCTTTTTTTATGTAAGCCACACGTGATTCATATAGCGTCGTGTCATATTTTCTCCGCATACTTTTAAGCAATTCATCACTGCCCGATTGAAGTGGAATATGAAAGTGGGGCATGAATTTTTCTGAACCAGCTACAAAATCAATAATCTCTTCTGACAGTAAATTGGGTTCAATAGAAGAAATACGATATCGAGCTATTCCTTCTACTTTTTCAAGTTGTTGGATCAGTTGAAAAAAATCTTCTCCTTTCTTATTCTTAAAATCACCAATATTTACCCCAGTGATCACAATTTCATGGATGCCTTCTTCTACAATAGTTTTGGCATTCTTCACAATGTCGGATATTTCGGCACTTCTGCTCTTGCCTCGTGCTATGGGTATCGTACAGAACGAACAAAAATAATCACATCCATCCTGTACCTTTAAAAATGATCGTGTTCGTCCGCCAGCACTCCATGAAGCAACAAATTCATTCGTGTTTCTAATTTTATCTCGATGGATTTCAGCCTGTTCTTTTTTATCCAACTCTTCAATGAAATTTGAAATATTGAATTTCTCCTTGGCACCCAATACCAAATCTACGCCTTGAATATTGGCAATTTCCTCCGGTTTTAATTGCGCATAGCAACCCACAACTACGACATAGCCGTCAGGGTTATTGTTTAGCGCCTTGCGAACAATGTTTCGGCACTTCTTATCCGCATTGTCCGTGACAGAACATGTATTGATGACGTATAAGTCAGCAGGTTGGTCAAAGCCTACCTTGCCAAAACCAAGACTTTCCAAGTCTCTTGCTATAGTAGAAGACTCGGCAAAGTTTAATTTACATCCTAGGGTGTAATACGCTGCAGTTTTGTTGGATCGCATAGCCCACAAAAATACAAAAAAATATTGCGGTTCAACGGTTAAGAAAAATATAAAAGACTTATAGTAGCGTTTGGAGTATTTGGAGTGGAGAGAGTCTTCAAATTAATACATCAACAGAAAGCTGTCCGTGAATGCACAACAAACAGAAGTAATACGGATGAGAATTCAGCAAACTAAACAATGCCAAAAAAGGGTTCGAATTTGGGTGAATCATGAGTGATAAAATAGAATTGACCTGACAGGTCCAAAACCTTATGGTGCGAAAAGCAAATTGTGCGCTCGAAAGTAAAGCTCAATTTTTCCAAAAAAACATCTTAACCTTACTAGGTATATAGCTAGTCAAATTGTTACAGAATCTCCAGGATTTTCAAAATGTGTATATGTTGGCATGAAATTGGATTCAGTACCATTGAAAATTGTTGTATTTTTGTACTTCAATCATAATTACAAGACCATACGAATGAAAAAAATCGCACTTTTATTATTGGTGTTAGGAGTTTCTTCTATCTCATTTTCTCAAGAATACAACTTTCGTGATGATAGTGGGCTACGTCAGGGAAAGTGGCGTAAATTCCATGTGAATAGTGATAAACTCTTTTATGTAGGACAGTTTAAAAATGATAAACCTGTGGGTGAATTCACCTACTATTACACCAGTGGAAAGACCAAAGGTTTGATGAATTACGATGATATTGGTGAGCATTGTAAGTCTAAAGCTTACTATGAAAATGGGCGTTTGATGGCAAAAGGTAATTATTTCAATCAGAAAAAAGATAGTACATGGCAGTACTATACCAATGAGGGATTGCTAAAGTCTGAAGAGAATTGGAAAAATGGTGTCAAACATGGTGAAGAAATCGTGTATTACGTAGAGGATGGAAGTGTTCTAGAACGTCTTACTTGGGAAAATGGTAAAAAGAACGGATTATGGGTGCAATTCTTTGAAAAAGGAGTTCCAAAAGTGAAAGGGATTTATCTGGACGATGAATTTGAAGGAGAGATGAGATATTTTTTTCCTGATGGCAAGACTGAAATAAAAGGGAAGTATATCAATGGATTGAGAGACGGAACGTGGTATTATTACAATAAAGATGGAACGATCTATTTGCAGATACTATACGCACAAGGTGATGTGCTGAAAGAAAAAAAGGAGACAGGCGAATTCAATGAATATACCGCTGATAATATACTAATCTCGACGATAAACTACGTTAATGGTAAAAAAGAAGGCCCGTTTGTAATCTATCACCAAGGAGCCGAATGGGTAATAGAACCGCATTATGATGAGCAGATGGATGAAACATATGATAAAAGAATACTCAAAGGACATAATGTCAAAATGAAAGGATCTTACAAAAAGGATAAACTTCATGGTATGATCCGTCATTATAATAAGGCAGGCAATCTTACTCATGAAGAAGCCTATGAAAATGGAGTTCAGAAATAGAGTTTTCAATTAATGAAATCCTCTTTAGGATTACAATTCAATTCAAATTCTTCACAAGGGCAAGGCAGTATCTTTATCCATATAGAGAACGAATTACTTGAGATCATTACTACCTTTGTGATTAGAAAGGTATAATTATGCTAAAAAACATTTTTTTCTTCTTCCTTGTAAGTGTTGCCTTATATTCATGCGCAAAAAATAACGAAGCATCTTCAGAGTCAGGAAAAGACTACTATCCATTGGCAATAGATCAGTACAAAATATTTGAAGTAGATAGCATACATATAGAGTCTGCTTTGGACGTCAATGACTCGGCCCATTATCAAATCAAAGAAGTGCAAGACTCTCTATTTACCGATGCTTCTGGAAATAAAAGTATGCGATTGATTCGTTACAAAAGATACACTAGTAACGATTCGTGGTCTGTGGAAGATGTATGGACAATGCATATAAATAATAGTACTGCGCAAAGAGTAGAAGAAAATATAAGGAAAGTATTACTTGCCCTGCCACCGCAATCGGATGTGCAATGGAATCGAAATGCTTTTAATGCAATGACATCGTGGATGATGGAGTATGAGAGTCTACATGAAGATTATTCTATTAATTCATTAGATTTTGATAGTACGATCACAGTAGTATTTGAAGAAAATAATAATCTCATAGCGCGAAAATATGGACACGAGATTTATGCCAAACACATTGGAATGGTACAACATGAAGAGGTAATACTTTCTCTTAATGACTTCACGCCCATAGATGAAAACTTGACGTGGGATCAAATTGAAAATGGCACAATCATTAG
>JAJRRH010000015.1 GCA_024279715.1 Bacteroidota bacterium | reverse complement strand
CTTCCACCACCAGAAGTCTCATCTCCATCACGGAAGTATTCCGCCATCGTCAATCCTGACAATGCCACTCTTGCTCGTGCTCCAGGAGGTTCGTTCATTTGACCAAATACAAGCGTCGCTTGAGACTTAGCCAATTCAGTTTTGTCAATAACACTCAAATCCCATCCACCTTCTTCCATGGATTTGTTGAATGCTTCACCATATTTTATTACATCTGACTCGATGAATTCTCTCAAAAGGTCATTTCCTTCTCTCGTTCGTTCACCAACTCCTGCAAAAACCGAAATTCCTTTATATGCTTTGGCAATGTTGTTTACCAATTCCATGATAAGTACTGTCTTACCAACACCAGCACCACCGAATAATCCAACTTTACCCCCTTTTGCATAAGGCTCAATTAAGTCAATTACCTTGATTCCTGTGTATAGAATTTCTGATGCCGTTGAAAGATCTTCAAACTTAGGTGGATCTCTATGAATGGATCTAGAATTCTCCATGCTTACTTCACCGATTCCATCTACCGCTTCACCTACTACATTGAAAAGCCTTCCTTTGATTTGGTCACCAGTAGGCATTTGAATAGGATTCCCTGTATTAGAAACTTTCATGCCACGAGTAAGACCATCTGTTGCATCCATGGCTATGGTTCTTACCATATTTTCTCCAATATGCTGTTGCGTTTCAAGGATTAATCTTGAGCCATCAGGCTTCATTACATTCAAAGCGTCAAGTATACTTGGTAGGCTCGAATTATCTTCAAAACTTACATCTACTACTGGACCGATTACTTGTGCTACTTTACCGATATTCTCAGACATTCAATTGCTTTTATTATGTTGTTCTTAATTTTCGGGTGCAAAGATATCAATTAATTGAACAATTTACAACTGTGTTAATAAAACATTGTATGTAACTTTAGTAATTGTAATCTTCATGAAATCAGCAGATAGAGTGTAATATTGTATTTTTGTTGGGTTTTGTTAAATCTATACACTACCTTTGAGTTGCTTATCAAGAAAGGTTGAGGGACAGGCCCTGTGAAACCTAAGCAACCGTCCACCATGGAAAAGGTGCTAATTCCTGCCGACTTAGGAAACTTTGTTGGAAAAGATGAGGTGTTACAGATTTTATAATCTGTAACGTACGAATAATCGTATTCTCAAACCTTTTTTGAAAGCTTAATATTTAAGCAACGAATAATGATAAAAAGGAATATAGAAGCCCATCTTGAAGAACGAATATTGGTGCTTGACGGAGCCATGGGTACCATGATCCAGGCCTACAAACTTGAAGAAAAAGATTTTAGAGGGGAGCAGTTTAAAGAACACAGCACTTTAGTGAAGGGTAATAACGATATGTTGTCTATTACCCAACCTGAAATTATTAGAGAGATTCACCGAAAGTACTTTATGGCTGGAGCTGATATTGTGGAGACCAATACCTTCTCGAGCAACGCTATATCCATGGCGGATTATAGTATGGAAGATGCTGTATATGAACTCAATTTTCAGGGTGCACGTATCGCAAGAGAAGTAGCTGATGAGATAGAGGCTATTGATCCTTCTAGGACTTTATTCGTAGCAGGCTCGATTGGGCCAACTAATAGAACAGCTTCTATGTCTCCAGATGTCAATAATCCAGGTTTCAGAGCCGTAGATTTTGATGTTTTACGAGACGCCTATTATGAACAAGCAAAAGCATTGGTGGAAGGTGGCGTGGATATTCTTTTAGTGGAAACCGTCTTTGACACACTCAATGCCAAGGCGGCACTTTTTGCCATTCAAGACTATCTTGACACTTCCAATCAAGTAGTTCCAATCATGGTGTCTGGGACTATCACCGATGCGAGTGGTAGAACTTTATCAGGTCAGACCACAGAGGCATTTCTTACCAGCATATCTCATGTGCCATTATTGAGTATTGGTCTCAATTGTGCGTTGGGGGCAGAAGAGTTGAGACCCTACCTCAAGATATTATCTGATAAATCTCCTTTTCATGTGTCGGCACATCCCAATGCTGGTCTTCCTAATGAATTTGGAGAATACGAACAATCTGCCCAATACATGGCGAAGGTGATAGAAGGTTTTATACAAGACGGATTTGTCAACATCGTTGGTGGCTGCTGTGGTACGACACCCCAACATATAAAAGCCATAGCCGATGTAGCAAAAAAATATAGCCCACGACAACGGCAATATGCTCCGCCAGTACTAGAAGTATGTGGACTGGAGACATTAAAAATAACTTCCGAATCCAATTTTATTAATATAGGCGAACGTACCAATGTAGCTGGATCTCGTAAGTTTTTACGTCTGATAAAGGAAGGGGCGTTGGAAGAAGCTCTAACAGTAGCAGTAGATCAGATAGAAGGTGGCGCCAATATCATCGATGTAAATATGGATGATGGTATGATTGACGGTAAAAAAGCGATGGTCGATTTTTTAAATCTTATGGCTTCTGAACCCGATATCATTCGGCAGCCGATTATGATCGATTCTTCTCGTTGGGACATTATCGAAGCTGGTTTAAAAAGAATTCAAGGTAAGTCTATCGTCAACTCTATAAGCTTGAAAGGTGGAGAAGAAGAGTTTGTGAAACAGGCTAAACTTATCCGTAGATATGGTGCTGCTGTAGTGGTAATGGCATTTGATGAAACAGGGCAGGCTGACACCCTGCAAAGAAGAATAGATATATGCAAACGGTCGTATGATGTCTTAATGAAAAGAGTGAATTTTCCACCGCAGGATATTATTTTTGATCCCAATATTTTTCCTGTAGCTACTGGAATGGAAGAGCATCGTAACAATGCGATAGATTTTTTCAAAGCGACCCAATGGATTAAAGAAAACCTCCCACACGTGCATGTTTCGGGCGGATTGAGTAATGTGTCTTTTTCATTTCGTGGCAACAACACTGTGCGAGAAGCGATGCACGCTTCCTTTTTATATCATGCCATTTCCCATGGTCTAGATATGGCTATTGTCAATCCCTCATTGCTAGAAATTTATGATGAAGTACCAACAGGGCTGATGTTTCACGTTGAGAATGTTTTGTTGAATAAATCGCCTGAAGCTACAGAGCTTTTATTGGACTATGCTAAGTCGATAGGTCCTAAGGACGCTAAGTCAGCTGAAGAGGAAGCGTGGCGTAGTTGGCCGGTAGAAAAACGTATGAAGCGATCGCTGGTCAAAGGTGTTGTTAAGTTTATTGAAGAAGATACCGAGGAATTACGATTGCTTCATGAAAAAGCTATTCATGTGATCGAAGGCCCCCTAATGGAGGGTATGAATGTAGTAGGCGACCTATTTGGCTCTGGTAAAATGTTTTTACCTCAAGTGGTGAAGTCAGCAAGAGTGATGAAAAAAGCGGTGGAATATTTAATGCCATTCGTGAATGCAGAGAAAAGTGACTCCTCTAATCTGCATAAAGGAAAAATTCTATTGGCAACCGTCAAAGGAGATGTGCATGACATAGGAAAAAATATTGTGTCGGTCGTGCTGGCTTGTAATAATTATGATATCGTGGATTTAGGTGTCATGGTACCCATGGATAAAATCCTCAACATTGCTGTAGAGCAAAAGGTGGACGCCATCGGGCTGAGTGGATTGATAACCCCTTCACTAGATGAAATGGTGGAGATAGCGAAAGAAATGGAGCGTAGAAAAATATCTATTCCGTTGCTGGTAGGAGGAGCTACTACTTCCAAAGTGCATACTGCTGTTAAAATAGACCCACATTATAATGGATTGGTACTCCATGTGCAAAACGCCTCTTTGGCAGTTCCTTTTGTTAACTCTTTGCTAAGTCCTACGAAGAGGGAACAGTTGGAAAAACAAACCAAAGAAGCATATCAGTTGTCAAGAGAAAGACATGAAAGGAGAGGAGAACGCAGGGAATTTGTAAGTTATCAAGAGGCAAAAAAGAATAAACTCCCATTGAGTTGGAAGAATGGGATAATTACCAAACCCAGTTTTATTGGGAATAGATATTATAAAAACTATTCGGTAAAAAAAATTCGTGATTTTATCGATTGGACACCATTTTTTTCTGTTTGGATGCTGAAAGGCAAGTATCCTGCTATATTCGATAATAGTATGCAGGGCGAAGAAGCCAAAAAACTATGGGATGATGCACAATCGTTATTGGATAAAATTGAAGAGGAAGCACTTTTTGAAGCCCAAGCTGTGATAGGACTGTATCCTGCCAATACCGTGGATGATGATGTGATTATTGTATACACTGATGAAAGTCGGAAAAAAGAGAAGGCTCGGTTTGTTAATCTACGTCAACAAAGAAAAAAGAGCGGATACAATATATCTTTGTCTGATTATATAGCTCCTGAAGGTGAAGCAGAAGACTATATCGGATTTTTTGCGTTGAGTACAGGTGTCGGATTGGAGGCGTATCTGCAAGCCCATCCTCAAGATGATTATCATAATATATTGGTGAAGGCAGTGGCTGATAGATTGGCAGAAGCTTTTGCTGAACACTTGCATTATGAGGTGAGGACAAACCTATGGGGATATGCTCCAAATGAAAAATTGGATAACCAAGATTTGGTAAAAGAAAAATACAGAGGTATACGTCCTGCGCATGGATACCCAGCTTGCCCAGATCATACAGAGAAAGAAACTTTGTTTGACTTACTGGAAGTGGAAAAGAACCTAGATGTCAAGCTATCGGATAATCTGATGATGGTGCCAGCTGCTTCCATCAGTGGTGTGTACTATGGACATCCCGAATCTAAATACTTCGGCGTAGGAAAAATAAATAAAGATCAAGTGCAAATCTATGCTAAGAGGAAGAATAAGAAAATAGAAGAAATAGAAAAATGGCTTCGACCTGCATTGTCATATTAAGAATAATAAAATGAAAGTTACCGAACATATTAAGAATGCCAAGAAAACACTTTTTTCTTTTGAAATACTACCACCGTTGAAAGGTGAAAATATTCAACAACTCTATAAAGGATTAGATTCATTAGTTAAGTTTTCTCCTGCGTTTATTAATGTTACGTACCATCGAGAGGAGGTAGTATATAAAAAATTGGACAATGGATTACTGGAACAACGTAGTGTGAGAAAAAGACCAGGTACTGTAGGTATATGTGCAGCGATTGTCAACAAGTATAATATCGATGTAGTGCCCCATATTATTTGTGGTGGATTCACTAAAGAGGAAACAGAAAATGCCTTGATAGACTTAAACTATTTGGGAATAGACAATGTCATGGTCTTGCGTGGAGATGCACGTAAGGCAGATAGGCGATTCGTGCCCCAGGTGGAGGGTCATCAATATGCATCACAGTTGGTGGAACAGGTTAGTAATCTAAATCGAGGTCAATATCTCGATACCGATCAAGATTATACAAATGCTACCGACTTTTGCATGGGAGTAGCGGGCTATCCTGAGAAACATTTTGAAGCGCCTAATTTGGAATCTGATATCGAATTTTTAAAAATGAAAGTAGCGTTGGGAGCCGACTATATTGTCACGCAGATGTTTTTTGATAACGCCAAGTTTTTTATGTTTTATAATAAATGCCGTGAGGCGGGTATTAGTGTTCCTATCATTCCGGGGCTCAAGCCCATCACTTTTAGGTCGCAATTGACATCTATCCCAAAAACATTTCATGTGGATATCCCTACCGAATTGTCATCACAAATATTACGATGCGACTCTAGAAAAGAAGTAGCGGAGGTAAGTGTAGCTTGGGGGATAAAACAAGCACAAGAACTCATCGATTGGGGAGTGCCCATTTTACACTATTATACTATGGGCAAATCTCTGATTATTCAGGATATTTTAAAAAAAGTCTTATGATGTTTTGAATTATTTTATTTGGCTTGTTAAAGTTCTTGTAGAAAGTAGTATTACTTTCTATTTGATTTTTGAACGTATGCTTATTCAATATTGCTGCCCACAATAGATTCCTGCAAGGTCAGTAATATCGTCCTGATGGTACGCTGAATAGTCCAGTGAAATAGCTCTATTAAAATCTCTACAAGCTTTTGAAGGCTTGCCTAAATCTCCCCATATTTCACCCCTAACCCTATAGGCATAAGCATTTAACGGATTGTTTTTAATTGACTTTTCAATTTTTTTAAGCGCGTGCTTGGGGTCGTTTAGTTTTAAGTAGGTAAAAGCAATGTTTGCCAGTGCGTCTGCATTATTTGGCGCCATATTGAGCGCCTGCTCTAGGTAGAGATTGGCTTCGGCATATTGCTCGATATTATTCATCAAGTATCCCATTTTTGCTAGTGTCTGAGCGGTCATCTCTTGGTCGTCGCTGACGATATGTAGGTATTCTAAGGCTTCCTCACCTTTGCCTTGATTGCCAAGGGTTAGTGAAAATAGTTCTATGAGGTAAAAGTCATCGGCATTAATAGTTGTGGCTTCTAGAAGGGCTTTTTCGGCTTCAGCGTACATATTGAATCTCATCATCACCTCACCACGGGTCAATAGATATTTAAATCTATCCTCGTCAGAAGTAGTTTTTTCTAATGCTGAATTTAGATATCCAATAGAAGGGACGATATTGTATTTGTAAGCATGGTATTCCGCTAATCCAAGATACCCCTTGAAATCATCAGGCGACAGAGAACGTATGGTCTTGAAATCGACTAGTGCTTTTTCAGATTCAAAAAGCTTTAATAAGAGTAGTCCTCTATCATAGATCAAGTCAAGGTTGTCTTGATCTTTTTCGATCAATTGATTATAGATGTTTAGTGCTTCTTCGAGGTAGTTTTTCTCAATTAATTCGTTCGCTTCGTCTACTGATTCGATGCTTGATGAATGAGCCATCAATAGAAATGCACCAATGAGAATTATCCATGTTTTGGATGTACGTTTAAGCATAGATATAGCTTTAAATACCATCGATAGTCGGTGTTATTCTTCCGGTTGACAATATTGATCCATCAGTTCATATAGGTCACTTCCATATTCAAGAACATAGCCCAAAGAACTAGATCTACTCAAGTCTTGACATGCTTTCTTGTTTTTTTTCATGCGCCCATAGAGCTCTCCACGAACTCTGTAGGCGTAGCTATTCAATGGGTTAGATTCTATGGACTGATTGATATATTTTAAACCATTTTTATAACTGCCCAATTGCATATACGTAAAAGCCATGTGGCATTTTGCTTCTGGATTTTCGGGGTCAAGATTAAGTGCTTGTTCGAGATATAGATTTGCCTCTCCATACATTGCAATCTTGTTCATCAGGTATGCCATCTTGGTAAGAGACTGATCGTTTATTTCATTCTCGTCCGTTATCATATCAAGGTATCGAAAGGCTTCCTCATCTTTTCCTTGTCCGTGTAAAGCAAAGGTTACTTTCTCGAGTACCGAATAGTCATCTTGGTCCATTTCGTATGCTTTGAGAAAAGTAGATTCTGCCTTATCAAAATTTTCATTACTCAGGTATATATCGCCTTGTGACACCAGAGATTTTTTCTGATCTTCGAATGTCTCAGACATCATCATTGCGACATTGGTGAAATAAACGGCGGAGTCAAGATTATGGACAAATGTATAGAAACTACTCATCGCCAACAGACCATCAATCTTCATAGGATTGGTATTGATTACTTGCTGCAAGTCTTTGTGAGCAGACGAGGGATCTTCAAGGTACATATGTGCAAATGCTCTTCGTATCAGCACATCCAGATCATTTGGATTGTCGATTAAAACCATGTTGTATAAATCCAATGCGGCTTGGTATTCATAGGTTGATTCAAGATCAGCAGCTTTTGCTAGTCTCGGATCATCTGTAGCGCTCATCCAACTGATTGCGATAATCCCAAGGAATAACAGGTGTTTCCAATACTTCATAATTCTCGTGTCTTCTTATAGATAGTATACGAGGTTTTAAGCAAAAGGTTAGCGCTTGATTATGAGCGCTTAACTGTTATTGGAGCTAGGCTAATGAATATGAAAGAAAAATGTTGTCAGTTTGAAAATTAGTTTTTTACTACGGTTTTCGAGGCGATGAGTTTGTTTCCATCAAAAAACGAAATGATGTACGTTCCAGACGTATAATCTTTCACAGACAATCGTAAATAGGCATCATGATTCCATTTAAATTCTTGGGCTAACTTTCCATCAATTGATTGTAAAGTTACTCTGTCTATTTGTTGACTGAGGCTAGATTCTATCGTAATGTTGACGATGTCAGTCACAGGATTAGGTGAGATACTTACTTCCAATGAAGATTCTTCAATCCCAACGACTTCACATTCACTTTTTAAACTAATAAACCAATTGGCAGCTCCCGTAAGTGAAGGCAGAACACATAGACCGTGGTTAAATGGCCCACCATTGACGCCTTCGACACTCGCAGCGCCAGCAGCGGTCATACTCTCGACGGCATCAATAGCATTTTGATAATTCACTTGTTCGTCCGCCGTACAGTAATATAATTTTACTGGTCGTTGAGGAGCCCAGTCATAATTATCATTGTCGGCGAGAGCGACTCGGAGAGGGTGCTCCATATTGTTGGTGAATTCATCTAGGTATTCAGCGACCATCAATTCGCTGATGGCTCCGGGCAATTGAGAATTTAGACTTCCCATGGACAACGTGGTGTTATTTCCATCAAAATAAGGAACGACGATACCATCATAAGGGGTTTGCCATACATCAGAGTAGGTGTCATATAGGTTTTCATACGCAAGGTCATAAGAAGCTAGTAGATAGATCAAATATCCTGGGTTTGAATAGGGTTCGTCAGATAAAATGACCTCCGCTTGCGCTCCTGAAATATGGTACGGCCCTGAAGCGGGAGCAGATGCCAATACATTGAATTCATCTAGTAAATTATCATCCTCGATCAGTTTGTGCAATGCCATAGCGCCATGTCCACCTTGAGAATAGCCAGTAATGAAAACTTCATTGATAGCCACTTCGTTCAATTCTATAACTAGTTCCCGTGCTGCTCGGATAAGGTCTCTCCCTGCTGTAGCTTCTGAATGTGCATGAACGTAAGGATGAAGACCTGGGTTGTCACCCATGCCTAGATAGTCTGGTGCCACAGTGTAGAAGCCATTGGATGCGATGAGTTTTACAAAATCGCCTTCACCATTTTCTCTTGAAGGGACATTTTCTTTGTTTAGTGTTGTGCCATGTTGGTATATCGCTATAGGGAAACCCTGACATGCATCTGTCGATGGGGCTGCCAATGCGCCAGAAGCAACGGTAGGTTCGCCATGAACATCTACCGTATTATAAGTGACTTTGTAGTAGTCTACATCAAATTCGGTAGTCACGCCAGGTATGAATGGTAAAAATGCAACTGGTGTACTCGATAGGAGTTCATAATTCACCAAATATTGTGCTTGAGAGAGTGCAGCGGAAAAAAATAGAATAAGACTTAAAGATAGGTTTTTCATGGTGTTGAATTTTATGAATACAAAGATAGTTATTTTTGAGGACATTAGTGTTTTAACGGAGATGGTCAAATATATTTGTTTGGGTTTTTAGATAAAAAAAACAGGCGTGAGACATCTCACGCCTGAAGTATTTTGTTTTTAAAATTCGCATTTAATCTTCTCTAGCAGCAAGATATCTCTCCGCATCAAGTGCAGCCATGCATCCGGTTCCGGCAGCTGTTACTGCTTGCTTGTAAACGTGATCTGCGGCATCCCCTGATACGAATACGCCATCTACGTTAGTTTTAGAAGTTCCAGGAATGTTTTTGATATATCCATTGTCATGAAGTTCGATGTAGGGTTTGAATATTTCAGTATTTGGTGTGTGTCCGATCGCAATAAAAGCACCAGTCACAGCGATTTCAGTTATTTCTTCCGTCTTGTTGTTTCTGATCTTAGCGCCAGTGACGACATTGCCATCTCCTAGTACTTCATGCAACTCAGAATTGTATAGAATTTCTATATTTTCTATGTTTTCAACTCGTTTTTTCATGATACGAGAAGCTCTGAATTCATCTCTTCGTACTAGCATAGTTACTTTGGTGCATAAATTCGCTAAGTATGACGCTTCTTCACACGCAGAGTCACCCGCTCCTACGATGAGTACATCCTGTCCTTTATAGAAAAAACCATCGCATACTGCACAGGCAGAAACACCTCCACCGTTCTTTAAATAGTGTTGTTCTGATTCTAGTCCTAAGTACCTAGCGCTAGCACCAGTCGAAATAACAACAGTGTCAGCATGTATTTCTTTTTCATTGTCAATCCAAGCCTTGTGTATAGGTCCGGTGAAATCGACCTTAGTGACAAGTCCATAACGCACATCTGTTCCAAATCTTTTGGCTTGCGCCTCAAGTTGAACCATCATCTCAGGGCCGCTTATTCCTTCAGGATATCCTGGGAAATTATCGACTTCCGTGGTCGTTGTCAGTTGACCACCTGGCTGCATCCCTTGATACATTACTGGATTTAGATTTGCTCTTGAGGCATAGATAGCTGCTGTGTATCCAGCAGGTCCGGATCCTATTATTAGGCATTTTACATGTTCGATTGTGTCACTCATAAGGATAGATATTTTTTACAAAGTTAGTTATTCTTTTCGCTGAAATGTATATAGAGAATAGAAAAAATGAAGTTTCGTCTATTGTATGACCAACGTATCAAAATAGGAACTATATCCAGTCCATACTCCAAGCCCACCATCAATGTTAGAGGGGATGTTCGTCGGAGTAGCAAATGGTGAACCATTGTTGACTAGTTGATCTTCCATAATGAAATAGAACATAAAAGATTCATGTGGTATGGCGCTGAATTTAACGACCACAGTATCTCCTGTTTTGAATAATCCAGCCTCTATGTTGTTGTCTTCTGGCGCTTGTGAATTAGGTTTAATGCCTCGAGCAGCAAAAAACTCAAAGGATAGTCCATCAATAAATCTATCGTCAAATGCAGAGCCTAACGGTGCAATGAAGGTGGGGTCTTTCATCACATTTGTACCAGGTCTAAGATTGATTCTTTGCGCAAACCAGCGATAGGCATTCCTTTGGTTCGCGGGGTCTGAAAGTAATCCATGTATTAATCCCAGACTGTCATTCCCATTGGTCTGAAACCATATAGAATCCAAAGGGACAGGCTCTAGCAGACTCGTTGTGCTATGCAGGGTCTCATTTTCATACTCAATGACTAGGTCATAGTCTTTGCCTATTTCTCCGATTAGAGCGAAATTGGTGTAGATGCAATACTCAATATTTTCCAAATCTTCAACGGAAATACCAATGCTGTTGCTAAGAGTTTCTAGTTGGGTAGGATCTAGGTTACTTACACATAGCTCGTCAAGAATATAATCATTTTCACCATCATTTATAGTGACGATTGCTTCGTGTAGAAATATATTGGATAGGGTGGAGGGGTCTACTCCTTGATTGAAGCTGTTTGATTTACTTAAGAATATAAATGGTGGGCTTCCAGGTTCAATAAGTCCGTCCACCACAATTTTGGGATCCCCTTCTGGGAATTCTAAATCAACTTCTTTTGTGCAACCAACAATGACTAAGATTGAAAGCAGAAATGCTAAAATGGCGAAGGTGAAATAATTATTTGTTTTCATTGTTAAAAATTAAAATTCCATGTGATGCTTGGAAGAATTGAAAATAGACTTACTTGTTTTGCAGCAATTCTGAAATTAGCATCGCCAGGTTGTCCAACAGGGTCAAGATATACGAAAAAAGGATTTTGTCTAGCATAGGCGTTGTAGATGGAAAAAGTCCATAATGAATGCCATTTTTTAGTTTTCGATGGGGTTGAATTTTCAGCAGAAGTATTTTCGTCTTTTTTATTAGCGGATCGGTCGTATGTTGCGGACAAGTCCAACCGATGTGTATTTGCCATTCTACTGCCATTTCTTGGTCCATAAGTATAGGCTAGATTGCCTTCGTTGGGAAGCAGATACCATGATTGTGGTAGTGTGATGGCATTGCCAGTGGCAAAAACAAAACTGCTGCTGACAGACCAACTTTTATTCAATTGATAGCTTCCGACGATGGAGAGGTCATGTCTTCTATCAAACCTTGCAGGGAAGGTGTCACCGTTACTGAGGGCGTCAAATTGTCGATTGGTTTTACTCCATGTATATCCGACCCATCCTGTAAGTCGTCCGAATTTCTTTTTTACAAAGAACTCT
>JAJRRH010000014.1 GCA_024279715.1 Bacteroidota bacterium | reverse complement strand
TATTTAGAGACATTTCAAGTAGCTTTTCTGACGACTTTCCGAAATGGATTTGAAGGAAATCAAAAGGATTATTGAATCGATACCGATCTATATCATGTTTTGTATCTTCGATACTAATCATTTTATTAATTCCCAGATGTTTATGAAATAGTTTAAAATCAACGAAATGAATAGCTCCAAATCCAATATAAGTATAATCTCCTAAGTTTCTTAACATCTGAACTCTTTTCAAGGCTTCACTAAGCATATAACGTTCAGTTGCCTTAAAAGGTCGGAAGCGATAATCTGGCTGCTTTCTCATCTTCAAACCCTTCAGATTCAAGGAAATATGTAAACATTAATTCTCCAAGTTCTTTATTTGAATCTATATCATATTGCTGCTTCAAATCCTCAATTATGTCACGAGACTTTTTAATAGTTATTGTAGTTAAAGGATCTTCTGATGGGACTCTTGTTTCGGGAAAAATAAAAGTATCATTATGTTTTAGCTTAAATATATCTTGTGATGAAGCGTTTATTAGTGCTTCTTCTGCTTCAGGAACTCCCTCTCCATGCCTGTTATTAAATGTTTTTACTCTAGCTAAGCTTCGAAGACGATTTAACACAGGTTTTGTTGCTTCAACGAGCCAACGAATTGCACCTTGATATACAGGAGCCTCTTTATCTAAATTTGTTTTTGTCGAAGTCCATGGCAATAATGACGGATCATCAGAATCAAAAAAGATATAACCTCGGAATCTAGCAAAATCTTCGTGAAATGAGGGACATCCGTTCCCCCAGCCGGTAACTTTAGATTGATCATTGGATAAAATCAATCTCTCATTGCAAAAAACATACCATCCAGCATCATGTTTGTTTCTCTCTGTTACACCGCAATATATCCGTATAGAAACATCTCCTATTTTTTTACTCAAGACAATTGGAGAAAAGATTTCCGACTCGAATAATGAAAGCTCTATATGATTTTCGATTGGATCACCATTAAGTGTAATTTTTAGTCCATACTTAATAGGTATAAAGTGAGCTAATTCTAGTTCATGTTTAAAACCATCTATAAAAGCAACATCTTTAAATTCCTTACTGATATTTTCGTAAAGTAAATCAACAGAAATTTTTACCCCATTTTGAGATTTATCGGGACGTTCGCTATCAATTAATTTAAACTTCCAATATTCCTGTGCTTTCCATTCATCTACGTTTACATCCACACTATAAGCATCTTCTTCTGTATAGGACGATAGGTGAAATGTTTTACCTAGTTTAAACAGTGTACGTTTCATTCCAACTCCGAATCTACCTACACTATGCTTTGTGAATGGTGTGTTTTCATCTCTACCAAATTTAAATGCATATTTTAAGGCTGTATCTCTACTCATGCCTCCACAATTATCCCATATCTCAAAAGAGTATTCAGATATGGTAATATGGATTTCAAAACCATCTAGCTTTTTCTCATGAATCGTTCTTGCAGCATCTACACTATTATCAACAAGATCTAAGAGAGCTCTTGATAAACCAATATCTTTTGTTAATAGAGAAATAAATAATTCTTTTGTTGGACTGGCATCTATCTCTTCACTCATTCACATATTCCTCATTTTTATTAAAATATCCCCACTAAACTCTCAACCTCATCCCCTGGGACCTGCACATCTTTCAGCATCAACAGAAGAGCCGGGGTGTATTTAACTTCCCCTTTAAGCTTTTCTTCCAACAAAGAAAGACCACTGTTAGCGAATTCTTCAAAAATAGTCGCTCGTAGATCTTCCATCTCCTCACTACGGGCTAAAACATTAGGATCTCCCATGTGGGTAATCGCGAGCAAATTGATTAGTGTATCCAGCTTTTCGCCTGCAAAAACACCGTAACGAATAGATTCTCCACTTGATGCTTTTGTTATTGATAACCGCTCGCCATATTTTGCGCCGTAGGAAGCAGCAAAACTAAGTACTTGAGCCTTTAACTCAAATGGCCCCTTTGCCGTTTTCAGCATGGACTCTATAAAATCGACCTTATCGGCCGGAACCCGGATTCGTCGCTCAGCCATTTTCAACCTCAATTACTTCTGTATATTCAAAACCATTGGAACTCTTTCGAACCAAATCATAAGTCTGTCCATTCAGTTCGGTTGTAACCTTCTCATCGAAATCATCTTTCGGGGTATGATAAGAAAGCACATATGATCGTCCAACCTTGCCTGCCGATGCCCCACTTACCTCACCTCGCCACTGTGTCGACGAAACCATCATCACGACCTGATCGGCTACGCGGTTGATGTGCTCGGTAACGTGCCTGCGGTTGGTTGTGTCTAAAGCACCAAACGGAGAATCCATCACAATCGGGTATTCCACATTCTCAGGTCCAACTATATTGCCTTGATTCTTGACACTCCACTCCTTGGCCAAATCAACAAACCCGGCAATAAACGAAAGACAGAGCACCTGGCTTTCCCCCTGGGAGCTGGCAACAGGTATCGATACATTGATTGAAGGATCATAAAGCTCCAGTGAATAAGCTGAACTCAGTTTTGCTACATAGGGTGATACTGAAATCTGATGGAAGTATTTGTTAATTTTATTTTC
>JAJRRH010000207.1 GCA_024279715.1 Bacteroidota bacterium | reverse complement strand
CATCATGCCCTTTGTTGCTATATCCGAAGAAGACAGAATTGCTGATTTCACCACCCACTTTGCAGTATGGGCCTATCGTTGTGGCGCCATATATTTTTGCCCCCATCTTCACCACGGCATGTTCTCCGATATATATCGGTCCTCGTAGCATGGCGCCCTCCATTACTAGCGCGCCTTTGGCTATATAGATTGGTCCTTCTTCTGTATTAAAGATAGCTCCTTTGGCGGAAGCACCATCTTCTAGAAATAGATTGTCACCAATCTCTGTGCAATTTGCTTCCAGCGGAGCAGAAGTCTTTCCAAAGGTAAGTCCTTCATAGTCGTGTCTTAGTGCTTCATCATTTTTTGAAAAAACATCTGAGATGTGATTGATTTTCAGAAGGTTTCTCGCGGCTATCTTCCAGGAGTTAAATAGCAGGTAGTTCTCTGATTCGTATTCTTCTAATGTACCTACAAAGGCAATTGTCTGTCCGTCGCAAATAATGGATTCAGTATGGCTGAGGTTAGTTAGCAAATCCAGTAAAACTCGCGTAGGACAAACTGTAGCATCTACAAAGAGGCACACGTCATTGGTTTTAATCTGTAGCGGGTGATAGAAATAACTTTGGCTATGCATTTTGATTTCATGTCCCGTACGCTGCCATTTTTGAAATATAGTTAAAATCCCGATTCTTATTTCTGCTACTGGGCGTGTGTAGGTAAGGGGTAAGAGCTTTGTGTGGCTTTCCTTGGTGTCAAAGAGTATGATTTTCCTCATGCTACAAATTTAAGGTTTTATGGCGTAAAAATAAAACCCTCCTTCCGAAAAGGTCGAAAGGAGGGTTTTGAAAAGTTTTATAGGAATTGTATTAGTCCTCTTTATTTTCTTCAGGTTTGTTTTCTTCGGTTTTTGCTTTTTTAGCAAATTTACCGTATTTGTTCTTGAACTTGTCGATTCGACCTGCTGTATCCACAAATTGCATCTTACCAGTATAGAAAGGATGTGACTTGTAAGAGATGTCCAATTTAATCAATGGATATTCATTTCCATCTTCAAAAGTGATAGTATCTTTGCTGTTGGTAGTTGATTTGCCTAGAAAAGTATAGTCATTAGACATGTCTTTGAATACGACCATTCTGTAATTTTCTGGATGAATACCTTTTTTCATAACTGTATTGTGTCAATTTATTTGAGCTTGCAAATATAGGATATATTTTAGTACTATGAAATGTATTTATTTGATTTTTTTTATCTCGACTTGGTAAAAGTCTATATTTCATAGTTGAGTGGATATTCTGTGTTCTAATCGTTATACTTATGTCTTCTAAGGTGTTTTGAATCAAGGCTTAATGCGTGTTGGTAATGCCAGGGGCAGAATGTGATTCGTATTATTTTTTGTTTGAGAAGCTAATAGTAATGCTTTGATATAGTACTATAATGACTATCTTTGACTGTTACAACATTATATTACGACTATCAAAGACACTTATCAACGTAATCCCATTGGCGATAAAAAGACAATCCGAGCATGGCAGATGTTCGATTGGGCTAATTCTGCATATTCCTTGGTAATTACCTCGGCTGTATTTCCCATATTTTACGAGGCAGTGACTTCTAAAAAAGATGCAACGGGTGAGATTGTAGAGGATTTTATAATGGATAAATATGGGATACGTAACACCACAATGTATTCATTGGCTATTTCTCTTGGATTCTTGATTGTGGCTATTCTAGCACCCATTTTGTCTGGTATAGCAGATTATTCCAATAGCAAAAAAGTATTGATGAAGATTTTTACATGGATAGGTGGTTTATCTTGTATGGGGTTGTATTTCTTCTCATTGGATAATGTGATGTTTGGATTATGGATGGTGGTGCTTGCTTGTATCGGTTATTCTGGAAGTATCGTCTTTTATGATGCTTATCTGCCAGAGATTGCTGAGCCTAAAGACCATGATAAGATTAGTGCTAATGGATATTCTATGGGCTATATAGGGAGTGTATTGTTGTTGGTCTTTTGTTTGGCAATGATTACCTCACCGGCAACTTTTGGGCTTTCTGACGCTAGTATGGGGCCGAAGATATCCTTTGTGTTGGTTGGATTGTGGTGGATAGGTTTTTCGCAGATCACCTTTCGTACACTCGTGAAAGAGCCAAATATGAATCGAGTGCCGCGTGAGATACTTGGTAGTGGTTATGCACGGTTGAGAAAAGTTTGGCAGGAAGTACAGACTATACCGGTTATCAAGTGGTATCTTACGGCATACTTTTTCTTCAATATGGGTGTGCTTACTGTCATGTATATGGCGGCAAATTTTGCAGCCAAAGAGATTAAAATAATTAATGAAGATGGTACGGAATCCCCATTGGAGACCATGCAATTGATTATGACTATCTTGATTATTCAAGTAGTGGCAATTGCTGGGGCTTTTCTTTTCTCTTTTTTATCAAAAAAACTGGGTAATATCAAGGCGCTGATGATTGCTATTGTGATTTGGATAGGTATTTGTATTACGGGTTACTTCGTGGTGTATAGCACTAGCTTTTTTATTATGGCAGGTGTGGTGGGACTTGTGATGGGCGGTATACAGGCTTTGTCCCGTTCTACCTACTCTAAACTACTACCGGACACGGTAGATCACGCTTCATATTTCAGTTTCTTTGAGATTTGTCAATTTCTTGGTGTGATTTTCGGAACGGCATCTTTCGGATTAATATTTCAAGTGACCAATAACCTACGGGATTCAATTCTTGCCGTAGGGGTGTACTTTGTGATAGGAATTATTCTTTTGACTAGAGTGTCTAGTAAGATTAACGAAACTGGTGAGAAATCAAAAATTCATAGGTAGATGGACATGTAGTTTCTATTTGTAATCCTCATACTCCTTTTCAAGAATCACAAAATCCACCCGACGATTTTTCTCTCGTCCTTTGGCATTTGAATTACTGGCTTTTGGTTTGTGGCTACCATATTGTTTTATGGTCATGCGTGACGGATTGACTCCTCTCTTCGTGAGGTAAGCAATGACTTTCTCCGCCCGTCTTTTAGACAAGTCATTGTTGTAATCGTCAGATCCTATCTTATCAGTATGCCCTCTTATTTCTATATGTAAAAAGGAGTTCTGCTTCATCAATAAGACCACTTCATTGAGTTTTTTCTTCTCTTTTTTTGTCAATTTATCTTTATCGAATTTGAACAGTACATCTCGTAATTCAATCTCTGTCGAGGGGTCATTTTTCCAGGTAGTTGTGTCACGAAGTTCGGCTTTTATCAAGGGTATAGTACAGCTACAATCTTCGCTAGTCTCTACTGGAGTCACTGAGATATTGTCGATATAGTAATATGCATAATCCCAGGGTACTTGTTCACCGTTTTTGAGATTTCTTCTTTTTATTTTCGTTTGACTATCGTCTTTGAAGTTGCCAATGATGAGATGTTCCTCACCACCTTTAGCGGTATATGTGTCAGAGATTAGCAGCCAGCTTCTGTCATTTTTAAGAATATTATTGCCTGGATTACTGATGGTAGGATCCAGCATAATTACTTTGTCTTTGTCACTTTTAACGGATGCTGTGGAGAGGACGATGCCAATTTCATCTGTCATAAATTTGCTATTATCGGCAAGTGAAATATATACTTCTATGCAATATTGCTGGTTGAAGACTAACTTCTCCGTGAGCTGACATTGTATATATTCTCGATAGTCATGAACTTGCGGGGAGAAAGTGATTAATCCCATGTATGCTTCTCCGTCATAGGCATTTTGCCATCCGAAGTCATTCTCAGGTATGCCTACTATATCGCTACAAGAGTGAAAATAATCGGATGTACCTCGAGAAGCCTGTTTCCAATCTTTGACCGTATTCATCTGTCCTTGATTGAACTGGGCAGGGCAGTAGCTGTGCTGTTCAAAACTAGGATTTGGCACTAGGTTTTGAGCCACTACCGATAGGTAGGACATGGTAGACAGAAGTACAGCTGCCGCAAGATAATATATAGCTCTATTTTTCACTTTTCAAACAGTGGTGATTATTTTGTCTCAGATACTTCTGTAGGAAACAAAAACACACCTTTATTAATTATACAATTAGAAAGACCAATTACTATTGGATTTCTACTTCTTATTTAGTCTTGTGTTTTTTTTAGTGCTGTTCTTAGTGTTCAGTTTAGTTCGTTTTGAAAACAACCCTTCTGTTCTTGGCAAGAGAAATAGGTGTTTTCATTTTACTTGTCGGTTGACTTGCTTTTTTGCTAGTAACAATAAGTCTTCCTTCATCTATGCCTTTTGCTATCAAGTAGCTTTTGACTTCTTCTGCCCGCTGCTCTGATAGATTGACATAGTCATCTTCTTGTTTTAATCTTGTTTCTTCCGTAGAGTCTGAGTGTCCTTCGATAGTGATTTTCACATCAGGCTTAGCGGCCAATGCAGTAGCTAGTCTATCAAGTTCTTTGTTTGAAGCGACAACCAAATCTGATTTTAAGGAGTAAAAATACACAGATGAAGATACTACTACTTTGCTTATTGGCGACCCTTCAGGAAGAATTTCTTGTTTGCTATAAATGATTTTAGGACCTTCTACCAATTTTTCCTCGGCACAATTGCAGTCAGAGTCATTACTTATTTTCAGCAGACTCATATTATCGATATAGTAATATCCCATGGGTAATTGTGCTTGAGCAATCCCTTTTGGTTTTTTCATTGTTTCTGTAGCTATCTTACTACTTTTATGAAAGTTTCCTAAGGTGATATGTTTTTCAAATCCCTTGGCTGTAAAGGGTACGCATACATTCGTCCAAGTCTTCATGTTTTTTTGAATGATATTGCTACTCGGGATGATCACATCGTCTTTTAGCAATACATCGACCTCTTCATAGATATTTCTTTTTGAAAAATGGACGCCGAAATTGTTTGTTGCATATTTTGATACATCGGCAAGACTAATGCTATAGCTCAAGCAGTATCTTTTTCCCTTTTCAAGGTGATCTACTAGTTCGGCGGTAAGATAGGCTCTTCCTCCTTTGGCGTTATAGTCATATACTTTGATGCCTATATAGTTGTCTCCATCTTTCGCATTGGCTTTTCCCATAGCATTGTTCGGGGTCTGGACATCAGGGATTATGCCTCCTGGTGTGAAAAGATCCACTCTCGTTTTAGTTGCGGTAGTCCAAGCTTCCAATGATTTGCCTGCATAACCTAGTTTTTTTACTTTTCCATCATCTGTTTCAAAACTTGGATTAGGAATTAAATTTTGAGGTTCTTCTTGTGCGAAGAGTCCTGCTGAAAGGAAGATAGCTATGCTTAAAAGGATCGATTTCATTTAATTGTTTTTTAATACTGCACTTCAATGCGAGTGGGGTTTAATGTTTTATTGTAGGTTTTTAAACGTCACGTTTACATGCTTTTACGCCAGTAGAGAGGTGCGAATTAAAAACTCCTATGTGCGAATATACAACTACCGTGCCTGTTTTAACAAATATTTTATGGGATTATGGCATTGCCAAGGATAAAGTTGATGTTTAGATACAGACAGTCAGCTGGATATAGGAGTGTGAAGAAAGAGGCTAGTTTCGTCTTGTAGCAATACTAAGCGAATGAAAATCAACTTCTACCGCCAAAAATTTTGCTACCCACTCGTATCATAGTGCTCCCAGCTTCAATTGCCAAGAGATAATCTCCGCTCATACCCATTGACAAGGTATCCAGTTGGAGTGAATAAGGTGGTTCGATTAAACGGTCAAAGTGCCTTTTCAGTTGTAAGAACTCTTTCTCGATAATCTCTTTTTGGGATGTGAAAGTCGCCATGCCCATCAATCCTTGAATATTAACGTTAGGAAAATCTTTTTCTAAGTCACTACTAGCGATTTGCAAAAGTTCTTCTTGATCAAATCCAAATTTGGATTCTTCCGAGGCGATATGTACTTGCAATAGACAGTTCGTCACCACGTCATTCTTGTTAGACTGTTTGTTGATTTCTTCTAGAAGTCGCAGGGAGTCCACGCCATGGATGAGGGCGGTTTTCCCCATTATTGAACCCACTTTGTTTCTTTGTAAATGACCAATCATGTGCCATTCGATGTCCTTTGGTAGTGCTTCTCGTTTGGAGAGCATTTCCTGCACTTTGTTTTCGCCAAAAATTCTTTGACCATTGTCGTAGGCCTTCATGATATCATCAACTGGTTTCGTTTTTGAAACAGCAATGAGCGTTACATTCGATGGGATACTCTTGACTAAATTGTTGAGGTTATCCTTGATGTTATTCATGGTAAGAAAATTTAATATTGGTTAGTCCATCAGGTTGTAAATGGTGAGGCCACTTCTTAGCTTTGGTTCTATCCAAGTGCTCTTTGGGGGCATAGTAAGATTGGCATCCGATACTTTTTTTAAGTCCTCAAAGCTGGCGGGAAACAAAGTGAATCCAATTTTAAAGTTTTTATTATTCACCGCATGTTGTATCGCATCCAAACCATCTACGCCACTTATGAATCCCGCTCTATTATCCGTTTTCAGGTCTTTTATTCCCAAGATTGGTGTCAGTATTTTGTGGGTCAGTAAGTAGGTGTCGAGTTGCTCAATGATGCCAGACTCGAGCGATGATTTTTTTAGCTTTATCCGATACCAGGAGTTGTCAATATACATTCCAAAAGCATGTTTCTTTTTTGGATTGTACGCCTTTTCAAGTTTTTTTATTTTAAATTCTTGAGAGAGTTTCTGGATGAAGTCATCGACACTCAATCCATTAAGGTCTTTTATTACTCTATTGTATTCGAATATTTTCAACGAACTTTTTGGAATCAACATTGCCATAAAATGACTTTTCTGTGACTCTTCTTCCTTCAAGCACTCACGAGACAATAGGGCAGAGGATGCGGATCGATGATGACCGTCGGCAATATACAACGCCCCAATTTTTTTTATTTCTTCAGTAATTTTACCTTGTCTTGCTTTATCATTGATGACCCATAATTCATGCTTGACTTTATCGGTGGTGAAGAATTCATATTCGGGTCTTTCACTCAATACCTTTTCCGTTATTCTATTCACGACTTCTGAATCTTGGTAGGCGAGTAGGACAGGCTCGGCATTGAAGGATGTGGTCTCTAGATATTTTTTGAATAGAGCTTCACGCTTTGTGAGTGTCTGCTCATGTTTTTTTATCAATCCATTGTCATAATCACATGAGGCGATGCCACCGATGATGCCGATGTATTGATTCTTCTTTTTGGTCTGACGATACAGGTAGAAGTTTGGTGTTTCGTCTTGTAGGAGATATTTTTTTTTCAAAAAACGTCGGTACTCTTTTTTTACAAGACCAAATCGTTCTTGAAGTTCGAGGTTTTTAAAATCATCATATTTTGTCTCTGGCATGATGACATGCAGGAAAGTGTACGGATTGCCTTTGAGTTTGTCACGAAGTCCATCATCGGAGTAATTGATGTATGACCTCGATCCCACGAGATGCGCACGATCTCTGGGTGGACGTACGGCACGAAATGGTTTGAAATCAGGCATGACTAATTTAGCAATTGAATGATTTGTTCGGCTAGTTCTATTCCTATTCTATCTTGAGCTTCGCCAGTGGCAGCACCGATATGGGGAGACAGGGAGAAGTGATTGCAAGCTAAAGTTTCGATAGCAGGTGTCGGTTCGTTGTCGAATACATCTAGTGCAGCGCCCCGTACTTTTCCTTCTTGACATCCTTTGATCAAAGCTTGCTCATCAATAATGCCTCCACGGGCAGCATTGGCAAGAATTACCCCATCCTTCATTTTGGCTATCTCATCTGTAGATAGGACTGCTTTGCCATCCGCTTGGGCTGGTACGTGTAGCGATATGAAGTCACTCTGTGCTAGTAGTTCATCTTTACTTACCATAGGTACATCTATCACTAAGTCGCCAGCGCCAACAATATTTAGAGGTACTTTCACTTCTGAGACATACTGATCGGTAGCGATGACTTTCATGCCTATTCCTAGCGCATAGCTAGCTAAGGATTTACCTATTCTTCCAGCACCGATTATTCCGAGAGTTTTGCCTCTTAGTTCTACGCCTTTTCCATATTTTTTCTTCAGGGCTTTGAATTCTGTATTGCCTACAAGCGTCATATTCTTGTTGCTATCATGAAGTCCTCTTGCGATGTTGATGAAGTGTCCCATCACTAATTCTGCGACGGACTGTGAAGAGGCAGCTGGGGTATTGATGACGGAGAGTCCTTTGGATCGAGCATAGTCCACGTCGATGTTGTCCATGCCGACCCCACCACGACCGATGAGTTTTAGTCCTGGACATGCGTCAATTAGGTCTTTACGTACTTTGGTAGCACTACGTACCAATAATCCTACGATGGATTCTTTATTGATGTATTCTATCAGTTGATCTTGTGGTACATTATTGGTGATTGTTTCAAATCCTGCAGCATTCAGTTTTTTGACGCCGGCATTTGAAATTCCGTCATTGGCTAATATTTTCATGTTGTAAAGGGGTTATAGTTTTTTCATTAAATCTACTAAGGTCTGCACGCTCTCTATGGGCATTGCATTGTACATTGAAGCTCTGTATCCACCGACGGATCGGTGACCACTGATACCGCTGATGCCATTGTCATTCCATAGTTTGTCCCAAGCTTCTTTCTTTGACGAATCGGTAAGTTCAAAAGTAGGATTCATTTTTGAGCGATCTTCTACGGCTGCTAGCCCTCTGAAATTTGGATTGCTATCTATTTCGTCATAGAGTAGTTTCGCTTTGGCATCGTTGATTTTTTCAATAGCATCAACGCCACCAAGTTTTTCGAGCCATTCCAGGGTGAGCATTGAGACGTATATTGGAAACACTGGTGGTGTATTGAACATAGAGTCTTTGGCGATATGAACTTCTAGATCCAACATGGATGGGATGGCTCTCCCTGTTTTTCCCAAGAGACTCTTTTTTACTATGTACAGAGTGGTTCCGGCAGGGCCCATATTTTTTTGAGCACCAGCATAGATGAGGTCAAATTTGCTGACATCCACTTTTTTGCTAAAAATATCTGAAGACATATCACATATTAGCGGGGCGTTGGTTTTTGGAATCTCATGAAACTGTGTGCCAGAGATAGTATTATTAGACGTGTAGTGTAAAAAATCAATGCCTGAAGGTATTTCAGAATCCTTAGGGATATAGGAGAATTTTTTGTCTTTGCTGCTCGCTACTTCTACGATTTCGCCCAATAGATTAGCTTCTTTAATTGCTTTCGTAGACCACGTGCCTGTATTGATATATGCGGCTTTGCCTGATTCTTTCAATACATTGATGGCTGAGATATAAAAACCCAAGCTAGCACCTCCTTGTAAAAATAGTATTTCGTAACCTTCAGGAACGTTTAACAAGCTGCGAACGAGGGAACGCGCGTTATTCATCACTTCTACAAATGGCGCAGAACGGTGAGATATTTCTATTAGCGAGAGCCCAATGTCTCCAAATTGAACGACTGATTCAGCAGCTTTCTGCAATACTTCTTGCGGTAAAATGCAGGGGCCGGCACTAAAATTATGGATTTTCATACGGTTGTTTTTTGCGAATTATGTTTCGTCTGCAAATATGCAATCTATAATTCTAACAACCAAGATGCGATAGATAATTCCCTATTACTATTTTCGAGGATCGTTGAAGTCTTTGTCTTCTTTGACGGCAGGTCGTAAATGCTCGATATTATCAATGAAATTCCATTTGCCTTTTTTGAATAGATAGGCATCGAACGTCATGTCTGGGGCAAAAAAAGCTTTCTCTGAGTCGATGTGATTGCCTATGGGTGCCAAATGACTGAAAAAAATGGTTTTCTTTTTTTTGTTATAATTCAAGCTCATTACAGCATCTTCGGCATATTCAAAAACGATTCTCTTTTTGCTTTTTTTATCATGGTAAAATACAGAATTGCCAAACCTGACATTTTTACCGTTGAAAGTCATGACTTCTATTACTTTTTTGTTGCTGGTGCTTGAATGCCCATCCCAACCTAGAAGAATGTAGTGGGTTTTGCCTTTTTTCTTGAAGGGTATGATTTCGTAGTAAAGTGCGCCGAACCATTTTTTATTACTCAAGACAGTTTGTTCGATGTTTTTAATCTTATCGGTGAAGTCATTTAATTGAATAATTTCTACCCCTTTCTTTTTAGGTTTCACGATCAGGGCATAGTACTTTTCTTTGCCATTTTTGAGATTGACATTCCAATTGAAGAGTCTAAACTTTTCGTCTGGAGAGAGTAATTTGCCCATTTTTAATGAACTGAAAGGATTATTGAAAGCACCGGGTGTGGTTAGTGCGTACATGAAGTTGGATATGAATTCGTCTGCTGCAGCGAGCTTTTGGTCATCGCTGTCATAGGAATAGATGCTGTCGAACTCTGTTTGTAATTCTTTTTCCAGTTCGTCAGAAAATCCCTGCCCTTGTACGGAAAGTGAAGCGATGAAAAGAAGAATGACCAATAAATATCTCATGTATAATTGTGCGATTTACTTCGGATAACGGATTAATATGGTCGATAGATACAAATTCCTTACCAAATTTATTTTCCTACTTTTGCAAAGTAATAAAAAGAGACGATGTATAATTCATTTTTTTAAGTATTAAATAACAATGTTGATGTCAATAACAGAGAGGGTAAAGGACCTAGTACAACTTGGAAAGGTGATGGCTCACTTGGGTGAGGATAAGGAGTGGAATGGCTATGACTTGGGCTTGACTGAACAGGAGTATGATGACTTGAATGTGGTGATTCAGCGTCATAAACATATTAATGGATGGTTTGAGCCAGAGCAGATACGTCACGCCATGTTGGAATGGTCGCGGCTTTTGACTACTGACATACTTCTAGAATGGATTGATTCTTATCCAAATATTGGAGTTAATCAGAAAAATATCGGTGTGATTATGGCGGGGAATATACCTCTTGTTGGATTTCATGACTTCTTAACAATACTTATATCGGGTCATCGACTGATTGGAAAATTATCGAGTGATGCGGATAAGCTGTTGCCTGCGCTGACAAAGGTATTGGTAGGTTTTAATCAAGAGTGGGAAGATAAGATAGTGTGGAAGGAAGGAAAGCTGGAAGGGTATGATGCTATTATTGCTACGGGTAGCAATAATACTTCTCGATATTTTGAGTATTATTTTAAAAATGTACCGAGTATTATACGTAAAAATCGGACTGGTATTGCCATATTGACGGGTGAGGAGACGAAGGAAGAACTACGTTTATTGGGTAAAGATGTTTTTCAGTATTATGGCTTGGGTTGTCGAAATGTTTCTAAGATATATATACCCCGTGAGTTTGTTCTAGATAGATTTTTTGAGGCTATCTATGATTTTCATGCGATGGGGTCGCATAATAAGTATGCGAATAATTACGACTATCATCGGGCTATATTTCTGATGAATAAGGAGCCATTTTTGGAAAATGGATTTGTAAGTATTCGGGAGATGAATGATGTCTTGACCTCGCCTGTGGGTGTTATTATCTATGAGCGATATGATGACTTGGCTCAATTACGGCGGAAGCTTGATGAGCGGTCTGATGAGATTCAATGCATTATTTCCAAGCGTGATATTCCATTCGGACAGGGGCAGTCACCACAGCTTCATGACTATGCTGATGGTGTGGACACGATGGCTTTTGTGACGTCGTTGGCTTAAGAACTGTTTTGACTTTGTGTTTGTTAGGTCCAGAGTGTCTTATATACAATAACGACAGAATGATACGAAGAATTACTACAGGATGCAATAGAAGGATATGGTGTTCCTGAAATACACAACTCAGATCAAGGTTTGCAGCATGCTACCTGACACTTCAACAAAAACCGATAAAGACTGCCTAAGATAGGTTCTGACGTGATTTTTACTTTCATGTATCGATCTTGCACGCCATTTCTTATCTATGAGATATTTCTAACCTACACGATTAATGAAGAATTAAGTGTTTTTAGAAATATTGTTCACTTATTTAATAAGGATTTAAGGTACATTTATGTGTTTGTTTAAGGAGGTGTAAATTGGATGTAATGGGTGAAATCACCCATTTTTTCAGGGTGTTGCATGCGCTTTGTTTACTGACAGTGAATGCATTAATTTATTTTTGCTACGTATCGCTAGAGATTCTTGCGGACTTGGTTGTTTATTTTATTTGTAACTTGCGGACTTAAGAGATATAACCGTCATTGTGGTTATACAGTTGTTAGCGGTCAGCACAAAACAAATGATACAATTAAACGAAATAGAATCTAATTACCTGAATTTGATAGGAAATAAGATTTCTGTTAATGAGTTCGAAAATTGGGTTTATAAGTCGAATTGGTTAGAAGACGAACTTACGGAGGATGAATACATTGATTTAATAAGTTTGAATTATAAAACTTCGAGTGCTAAATATGAAATAGGGAAAATCTTAAAAAGAAAGCTTGATAATGGGAAATTTGAAACCGTAAAAATGATTAACCTTTTAAACACTATAATTGAACGGGACGGAAAAGAAGGAGAAGCCTTGACAAAAATGTATGACCTCTACTGTAAAGGATACTACTTTTTAGAAGATTTAGGATTGGGGATTGGATTACATATAGAAATACCTAACAAATTTGGAGTCGAATATTATCACGAACTAAATGATGAGAATAAGAACGAATTAGTGGATAGTGTTTACCCTTCAGCAAAAGAACTTGCGAAAGAATTGAAGAATTGGTTATTGGTCGGAGATATAAAATTATCAGGAGAACGAGAACCAGAATTAAATAGGTGGCAGTATATTGATAATCGAACAACGAAAGACAAGGTGTCAAGAGTTTGGAAGGTATCAAACACAGACAAACAAACAGGTGAAATAAGGTCAAAGAAAAATCTACTTATGGATAACAACGGAGATTTCAAAAGGGAAAAAGGAGATAAAGAATCCTGGATAAAACGATTATTTAAAAAGAAGAAGCCGAACCGCTAACAATGTATATCAAATCATAGCACCCTATCGGGATGCTACGCTTGATATACAAACCGTTAGCCACAAGCAGAAAAAACCGACCAGAATGGAAGAGAAACCAAGACTTTCAAGATTGACTGCTATTCTAACTCAATTGCAATCAAAACGAATTTTAACGGCAAGAGAAATTGCTAAAAAACATAATGTAAGTATAAGAACTGTATATCGAGATATTAGAACACTTGAAAATTCGGGCATTCCAATTGTTACAGAAGAAGGAAAAGGCTATTCTTTAATGCAAGGTTTTAATCTTCCACCTGTAATGTTTACAGAAAAAGAAGCAAACGCCTTAATAACTGCCGAACAACTAATCAGAAAAAACAAAGACAAATCGTTTACAGAAGAATACCAAAATGCGATTTTTAAAATTAAATCTGTTTTAAGACATTCGCAAAAAGACAAAATAGAATTTCTATCCGATAGAATTGCTTTTAGAACGAATAACAAAAATCAAAAAACGAGCGAACATTTGATGATACTTCAATCTACAATTGCAAATTTTAATTTAGTAGAAATTGAATATACATCTTTACAAAGCGAAAATACAAAGCGAACCATAGAACCTTTTGCTTTATATAGCACCCAAGAAAATTGGCTTTTAATTGCAATCTGTCAGTTACGACAAGATTTTAGAGTTTTTCGTTTAGACCATATTCAAAAACTAACAGTTAAAAATCAACAGTTTGAACCTCAAAAAATGACACTACAAGAATATTTTGAAATTTGTAGTGAAAAATACAAAACAACCCCTGACATACCTTTGTCATAAGCAACATTTACCTTTGCCGTATTATTAATAAAATACATTAAAAAATGGACAAAGTAACAATTAAAGAATTCATAGTAATTGGAATTTCAGTAAGAACGACCAACGAAAACGGACAATCTGCAAAAGACATTGGCAAATTGTGGAATAAATTTATGACTGAAGGAATTTCAGATAAAATTCCGAACAAAATTGATGGTACTATTTATTCAATATATACAGAATATGAAAGTGACCACACTAAACCTTACACTACAATTTTGGGTTGTAAAGTTTCAACAACTGACACTATTCCAAATGGAATGATAGCAAAGACTTTTAAAGGAGGGGATTACACCTGTTTTTTATCAAAAGGAGATTTAACAAAAGGTGCTGTTTATGAAACTTGGTCAAAAATATGGAATACCGATTTAGATAGAACCTATACTGCCGATTTTGAAGTTTATGGTGAAAAAGCACAAAATCCAACAGATGCAGAAGTAGAAATTTATGTAGCAATTAAAAATGAATAAATGAGTAAGTTAGTAATAAAAACAGACCCTTCATTTGAAACCAAACTTGCAAATTATCCCGACTTTGTTCGGGATAGTTTGCTTTTTTTAAGAGAATTAGTTTTAGAGACTGCCAAAGAAATACCGGAAATAGAAAATTTGGAAGAAACTCTAAAATGGGGAGAGCCAAGTTTTGTCACTAAAAATGGAAGTACATTACGAATAGATTGGAAGAAAAAGACACCAAATCAATACCAAATGTATTTCAAATGTACGAGCAGATTAGTTGAGACTTTTAAAATTGTATTTGGAGAAAGATTTAACTATGAAAAAAATAGAGCAATAGTTTTCAAACTCAATCAAGAAATTCCGCTAAATGAATTAAAGCAATGTATAAAAGCAACATTAATGTACCATAAAGTTAAAAATGATTTGACATTAGGAATATAAAGCCAGTGGCTAACAAAAGTAACCAATCCACATCCACCCTAATACCCCTAATTTCCAACCCAAAACAATCCAATTCTAGCCTCCGCAAACATCAATCGTCTATTACAACACCCACATTATTCAAGATACTTCTTCGGAAACATTACCTTATTCAGTTTAACAAAACGAGGGTCAAAAACAATCGTGTTTTCATCGTCGTTGAAATAAATGGCCTTGAGGCTTCGAGGAATTCCACGAATCCATGAGGGCCGAACCCCTTCCTTGTCGCCATTAGGTAGGGCGTACGACACAAACAGTCTGTCGTTTGGGTACTCCACTAAGAAAATAGAAGGCAAGTCTGGTTGGTCATAAAAAGACAGATCTTCATCAGGGCCACCACAGTCATAGTAACAAGCGAGATATAGCTCTTCCAATTTATACTTCTTCTTCAATGTTGCAATTTGTTTGTCTCCCAAAATATCAAGCCATTCCGAATTAATAACAGTGGATTGTATCAATGCTAGGTGGCTATCATAGACCTTTGAAAACCCATCCTTTTGGATAACAATGCCAAGGAATCCATCTATTTCACCATACGAGTCAAGAAACTCAAACTCGTCAAACTTTCCTCGTATCGCACTATTTAATTTCTTATTGCCGTGGAGCAGTAAGTTTTCTCCAGAAGACAAGTGACCATGAATATATGGCGTTGATTTCCCCGTCCTAGGATCAATCATATCCGTATTGTTCATGTATTTGTATTTTAATGATAACAGAATCGTATCCTTATTCATTAAGTCAATTAAAACCGAATTAGAATCCGAATTGAATAAATGATAAAGACCTCCTTCAAGTCTAATGGCACTTACACATTCGCCTTCAGAAGGCACCTCCTTCCCAGTATTCAGATCGATAAGAATGCTATCATCAAATTGCACAAAATCAGCATCTCCAATTATCCTCAATGTCTTATATATAGGTGGTACTATCTCCTGTTGATTCGTATCTACTATTCCCCAATGGTTATGTCGGAAGGGCATGAAGTTTTTGTGCGATTGGGCAGTGGCGCAAACGAATGTCGCTGTGGATAGTATTAGCAATAGGATTGTTTTGTACATAGTGTATGGTGATTGTTGAGGATAAATGTTCGCGAAAATAGGATATTTATCCTGTCAAAAAAAATGGAAGAAATATTTTAGCGCAACAAAACTTGGATCAACAAAACTGGTATGCAACAATACTTGAATAACGGATGTTAATTATAAAAAGTCACTGCACAGAATCGCAACAAAGAAAACTCTACCAACAACCTATCGTCCTTTCATCCGAAATAGAATATAATAAAACACAAGTCCCAGTAACAACCCAAAAGCAAGATAAAGATACTTCACAAACGACTCCTTGCTGATAGTCCTATCTTTCACCTCTATAGTGTCAGAGTAATTAGCATTTTGTTTAACAAGCATAATATTTACATTCCCAATCGAGTCCATTTCTGTCTGTAACACTAACATAGAATCCTCATAAACCTCTCTCTGTGTGGCAATAGAATCCATCATAAAAGCAAAATCATCAAGCCCCAACAAAAACAACTCAGGATTAATTTCAGCCCTTTGTACCAGTCCAAAGATAAAGTCAGGAACAGGGATTCCAAGCCTCCTCCTTTTCTTGTTCAGTCTTTTTATTTTTTCTTTCAACCGACGTTGAATGTCGTGGTGAGGTTGAAACTTCAAAGCATAGCCCAATGAAAGTAGCGCATTCTCAAACGTCCCTTTTTCGCTATTCCACTCTCCAATCGATTGTAGCAAATTGGCAATCACTTTATTCGGGGCAGGGGTAAAGGGCACTCGGGTTCGTACTTGATAAAAAACCTGACGAGACACTCTCTCAACCGACACCAATTCATCCTTGTCTTTGTCTTCCTGCAATATAGTATTCAGTTCTTCTTTAGTAATTATAGAATGAGTATCCAGCCATCCTGGACGTTTTTTCTCCATCAATTTCCCCTCCAATATCTTTACATGAATCCATTCGCTGCTTTTATGCGAATACGGATTGTTCTCATACCCTTTGGAGATATATTTTAAAGCACTATCCAGATTGCCCGACAGCTCATACGCAGTGCCGATATTGGCAAGCAATTCATATTCATACGGATTCTCTTTGACGAGGGGTTGTAAGATTTTTAGAGACGAATCTATCTTGCCTATCTTCATCAGATTCACCGCTATATCTGACCATATCTTAAAGCCCGTATCGTTTCCTTCAAGTTTTATTCTCAACTCCTCCAGTCTCTTCTTTGCATTTTTCCGCAGCACCTCACCATCATCGACAAGACTCAAGTATCTCAATCGCACCTCAGATCCATCCATGGCATGCCCATATTCATTCAGGCAGGCAGAAGTATTAAGCGTCCATAGAATAGCGGAAAATATTAAGAAAACAGATTTCATAGTTTGTAGTTTTGGTTAAAACTGAATCGACATCAAATTATTGCCCAATCCCCCTGATTATCACTTCGTAGTCTCGCCGCCCATCTCCGTAAAAACACTGTCTATCGGCTCCCAAAGTTCAATCTTATTGCCCTCAAGATCCATGATATGAACAAATTTCCCATAACTATACGTCACTATCTCATCCAAAATTTCCACGCCATTTGCCTTCAATTTATCCACCAGCCCCTCAATGTTTTGCACCCTGTAATTAACCATAAATTCTTTGGTAGAAGGATCCATATAATCAGTATCCTCCTTAAAGGGACTCCAACTCAAATAATTGATTTCATCCGGTCTGTGAGCATTCCTGAACTCAAATGAAGAACCATGATCGCTGATGGCAAGCCCTAAATTCTTGCCATACCATTCCTTCGTTTTCTTTGGGTCTTTCGACTTAAAAAAAATGCCGCCTATACCAGTAACTTTCGGAGTATTATTATTTCTTGCCACGCTGATTGTTCGTTTTTTACACAGTAAATATACAAAATAATTTGGTGCATCATCGACCATTAAACGAATACATTCTTTTACCTTTCCATCAAAGTCGATTAACACAATTATTTTTTTTACTTTTGGGCGTTCCCCCGAGAAAGACGGGGTCGGGCTTTCACTACTCAATCTTTTGCTTTATGGCAAAAGGATTTCAGACATGCCGTTCGATCCCTAACGCGGGGAATACTACGTATAATCAAATATCGAAGATGACATTCAAACAACAATTATTACAAGGAATACCTTCCCAACTTCCGACCAAAAAACCATATCCAGAAGGCATCAACCGAGCACCAAAAAGAAAAGAT
>JAJRRH010000206.1 GCA_024279715.1 Bacteroidota bacterium | reverse complement strand
TAAACTACACGTAATTAATCAATCTGCTGGAGGATTAAACCTTTCACTAAAAACGCTATTACAAGGAGCATATGATTCAGCGACTGGCAATATGAGAGATGATTTAAGAGTCAATGGTTACATTCCGCTACAAGAACCTTATTCAAGTTTTGGATACACATTTATCAATGGCGGGCAAGAAACTACGACAACCGATGCTTTGAGTATTACAGGTTCAAATGCTATTGTGGATTGGATAATTGTAGAAATACGGGATAGCTCCTCACCGACGACTGTTCTTTATTCCAGAGCTGCACTTCTGCAAAGAGATGGTGATGTTGTGGATATTGATGGAATTTCTTCTTTACAGTTCAATAATCTCATGGCAGATCAAGTAGTAGTTGCTTTAAGACATAGAAACCATTTTGGAGTTAGAACCCTCGAAGGCATTTCAGCCCAAGGTATCCGCACTATTGATTTTACGAATCTTAGTTTGGCTACATTTGGCTCAGCTCCAATGATATCAATTGATGGAAGAAATATGATGTTTGCAGCAGATGCAAATGAGGACGGACAAGTGAATATTATTGACCGTAGTGACTATTGGCGTATTGAAAATGGCACGCCCTACTCCTACTTCAACCACAAGGCTGACTTTAATATGGACGGTATCGTTAATCCCGTGGACAAGAATACTATCTGGAGAATAAATAATGGTCAAAAAGTAGAACAACTTGATTAATGATTTTCAGACGATTCTTCCAGAGTAAATCCCTATATTTGCTAGGTTATATGAAAGCTTTTGTTATTTTTTCAATAATGCTTGTTGTTTTTTCTACTTCCTGTACAAAAACAAATTTACAAGAGGAGGAGTGTCAAACAACAAATAAGTCATACCTCCATCTTTCGCATACTAGATATGGCTCTAGCCAATTTCTTGCCCCTATCACTGAAAGCCTTGATTACTCACAGTTTCATGTTGTGGCTAGGTGGAGATATGTCTTTTTCGACCTCAGAAGATAGTACGACGATGAATTACTACGATTCAATTCTTGATTTTTCAGATCAAAACACACTATGGTCTTTAGGCAACCACGACTATGCAAATCTTAACCTAATTGAAACGTATACTAATAGACCGTCATTCTACTCCTATTATAGAAATGGCTTGAGTTTTATCGTTCTGGACACTCAAGATGATTTCAGCAATATATCGGGTGACCAACTAGATTTGATTACATCAGTAACAGATACCATTGAAGAGTCCTCTCATCTAGTAATTCTTCATCACAAACTAATTTGGATGTATGGTAACACTGATTTGGAACCCATTATTAATGATGTCTCTAATGGTCAATTTGGCGATTGTTTTTATTGTTTGAATCCAAACAATTGGTATGAAGACATCCATCCCATGCTTCAAGTAGTTCAACAAAGTGGCATTCAAGTAATCTGCGTTGGCGGTGACATAGGTTTTGAGACAAGTCAATTTGAGTACACCACTTCTGAAGGAATAAAATATCTTGCATCTGGAATATCCGATGACTTAATTAGTAGTAAGGCTTTAATATTTGATCACAATACCTATACGAAGGAATTATGCTGGCATTTCGAATTATTGTCAGAGATATAACCTTCTAAGGTAATATAGACAGTAAAATTGATTTCAACAATTCTGGCTCTTCTACATGCCCCATGTGCCCAGATTTTTCAAGCCAAAAACTATCATTGGGACCAAGAAAACTCATCTGTTTGTCAGATATATCGTTAGATATCAACGGGTCCATTCTTCCAGCTATGATGTATGTAGGTCTTTCATAGTATAGCGCTTCACCAAGATCCTTCCGCACAGCCATTCCCCTATTACAAGAAATATAGGCTTTTGGGTCTCCTTTAAGAGCTTCCTGTGTTTGAAACTCAATGTTCTTTTCTATTCCAGTGTGGCTGTAAAATAAATTAGATAGCGATGCCCTGATGGAAGTACGAGGAGATTCCAAAAGCAAGTTCACACCCTGTTTTCTTCGAGAAATAGTTTCCTCACTATCGGCAAAAGGATGCGAATGCAACAATACTAACTTCCTCACTAGTGAAGGAAATTGATCTGCCAAGGCCAGAGCGATGTAACCACCCATCGAATGACCACATACGCTTACTTCATCGACCTCTATGAATTCAAGAAATGACTTAATCATCTCTGCCATGGCAGGCATTGTAAGCTCTATGTCTAAATTTTGTGAACGACCATGTCCGGGCATATCCATACATATCACTTGGCATTCTCTACTCAAAGCTCCTACCACAAAATCCCACATCGCAACAGTCTCCATATAACCATTAATAAGTAACACAGCCCTGCCTTTGCCGTGGACAACGTAAAATATTTCTCTATTGAGGTACTTAAAAATCATTCTAGTTCATTCTTCTTTCTTTCTTGATATCTTCATAGGCTTGTTGTATTTTTTGAAATTTTTCAGTTGCTGCCTTCTGATGTTCCTCGCCTAGATGCACTACTTTGTCAGGATGATATTTTCGAGCCATTTTCCTATAGGCCTTCTTGACCTCATCGTTACTCGCTTTTTTAGTGATCTCAAGAATTTTGTAAGCGCTCGTACTCGATTTCACAAACATACTCATAATAGAATTGTAATCTGCTTTACTTATTCTAAGGTAAGTGGCAATACGACTTATCACTTCTAGTTCTCTTGGATGTATGTGATTATTGGCATTAGCAATTCCGAAAAGGTAATGAATCAATTGCAAGCGCAATGGATGCTGCATGCTCACTTGTATTTGTAAACAGACAGATCGTAGTTCGAAATTTTTCTTTAATATTTCACGCAGGATTCGAATATATTCAGTCGCCTTGTCTTTTCCAAATTGTCCAGTTAAGTAACTCTTGACATAGTTAAGTTCTGACTTCAATGGTGTTCCATCGGCTCGCATGACGGCAGCAGAAAGTATCAATAGACTAATATTAAAGTCATCTCTGCTAGTAACTCTCTGCCTCGGATTCCAATCACCACCAACTCGGCGAGCCTGAGGGTTTTCTTCAGACAATGTGAATCCATCAAACAATCCACCAAGTATCATCCCCATAAAAGCCCCTATCGGCCCTCCAGCTGCCCATCCAATGGCGCCACCTATTAATTTACCTATTGACATAATTATAATTTGAAATGCAAATGTATGATAATTCTATACTTTCATAGAAAATAAAAAAAGAGCCATCCTCAATCAAGAAGATGACTCTTTAGCTTGTAGCTTGTGTTAAAACAAACTTATTTAATCACTTCAATACTCAACGTGGTAGATTTACCAGCATTATTAGTAATCAAGACTTGATAAACACCATTATTAAAAGTGTTTACGTCTAGGTTATATTGTGCAACTCCACTATTGATTTTATCTGAAAACACTTCTCTTCCTACAATATCAAATACTTGGATTGATACGTCTTCGGTCAAATTATCCAATGGTATCAACACATAATCACTTGACGGATTTGGATAAACTTCTCCAAACATATTACCAAAAGCTGCATCTAACTCAATTCCACTAATAACGCCATGAAACCAATCATGAGATATCTGAATGACTTTATTTCTAACATCAGCATCAGCAATCATTCCTTGATCTATTCCTAAATAAACCACTTTGTGGTTGTTTTCAAAGACGCGAGTTCCACCGACTTTAGAGGCATTTGAATTATAATGAAAAATAGCCGTTGCTGGTGCAATAGGGTCAAATTCATCTGGATATATATTGCCATCATGAACATCAATAATTGCAGAACTTCCAGCAGGGTTGAAAATTTCATCTTCGAATGGTGTTAATTGGTTATTTGAGCCACTCCCATCATTTTGATAATCTGCACTGAGGTAATCTGTGTAGAAATCTCTCGTTTGAGCAGTACCATTGGCGGCAGGGTTCGAATCCCAAGTATCCCAACCAATGTCTTGTCCAGACACATACATATTACCACCTCCGTCAATAAATGTGGTCAATGCCTCTACTAACTCATTAGTAAATGAAGGGAAAACCCACCCCATATTGTAATAGATATGTCCAACTTCCGATAGTTGATTATTGCCAATTGCTTCTACAAATTTGTCAGAATCCAACAATCCATAAGTTATGTTTCCGGCTAGATCAAGTCCATTGATGAAGTCTTGATTGAACTGTGAGGCTACCCCTCCTTTGTCCACAATGATATCAGTGATACCATGAGCTACAAAGTAATCAGAAGTTAGCACGGGGTTGCCAGGATTGGTGATAGAAGTTACTTCCACTGTATAGTTAGCTAAAGCAGCCGTTGTACCAGGCGAGACAATAAGCTCAATAGAATTAGCCATGTCTTCGCTCGTAGTTATTGTGATTTCACTCGCAGCAGCGCCACCATTGACAGAGACAAGAGAACTCCAATCCGCAGGAGCATCCGTGGAAACAGTAATGAGTAGTTCTTCAGACATTGTGCTTGAGCTTACGACATTCATAGTGAAAACATTCTCATCCAATCCATCTTGGACAGATGGAGAAGTACTATCCACCTGATAATCTAATGACGAAATAGCACAAGCTACTGCTAATTCATAATGTGCTTCAGTACTTATCTGACCACTTTCATTGATTATTCCATTTTGACAAATGGTGTATATCGTTGGCCATGCCGATATCATATAAATACTTGTTTGCGCATGGTCATCAATTATTGGGTAAGGAGTATTTTCAACCCAATTACCTGTTGTATTACTACCTGTACCATAAAGATCCTCTGTAGTAGTACTTTCATCTCCCTCTATAAAGATAACCATGACATCGTCCGTAGTGGTCTCTGATACATTTGGCATCCCCGCAGGCCCATGATTAATGTACAATTCTTCCAATGCTCCCGAAAGATGGTAGCTCCAACAAGGCCCACACCATGTTGCTGAAAAATCAAGCACTACGGCATAGCCATTGTCAAGATATTCGTATAGATGGTGTTCATTGCCTTCGATGTCAGTCATTGTCCAATCTGGCGCCATAGAACCGTCAGGTAATTGCGCAAACGAAACGGACGAAAAGACCGTCATGCAAGTTAAAAATAGTAAAAATCTTTTCATTCTATTTGATGGTTTAAAATTAATTGTCCTCAAATGTAATAAATATTCACCTCTACATTCTACTAAAAAAAATACTTATTGGATTCCTATGCGACAGTGTTTTTACTTCTTCAATTAGAAGTAAGCCCTTGATACTCATGAAAATTACCAACCCCATCAACATTGCCACAGTAATTCTTACCCAATAAAGGTCCTACAGAGTGATAGTCCAATAAAGTAACTATTGGAGAGTGCGTGTAATCTACAAGGTCTTTTTCTGATGATATGGAATGTGGTTTTAACCATTCTTCAGCCAGCTCATCTGACAGCATCAATGGCATTCTTGCCTCCTCTAACTTTGGGTTATTATGAATTTTCTCCATTATACCTTTACCTTTGGTGGTTATAATACTGAATGTTTTTAGCATCTCACCCGAGCTAGGGTCCACCCACTCGTCCCACAATCCTGCTACCCTTAATGATCCACCTCCATTCTTGTAGATAAAGTGCGGATACGTATTACTCTTAAAATGATAATACTCATAAAAACCATCCATGTAAATAATACAACGCCTCTGCTTTATAGGCATTCTAAACGAAGGCTTTTGAAAAAGAGTTTCTACACGCGCATTCAATGTTTTTGCACGAATGGACTTTGCATCCTTACGGTGTTTTATCCAATGAGGAATTAACCCCCAATGCGCAACGACCGGTGTTGATTCATTTTCATAATAGATTAACAATGGAGGATTTGAGAAGCCTGAAACATGATGGTAATCTTTGATCTGACCCGACATCTTCTCCTCTATCTCCTTAATTTTATCTACATCCGCATTTTGTATTGCTCTATTTAGCTGCGTCTTTAATAATGCTTTTAGGTTATAACACATGAACTACGATATTAATAGACTATATTCTCGCTTGGTAGGTGTACAGTTCAAAATACTTACCTTCCAGTTTTATTAGCTCATCATGATTACCTCTTTCTACAATCTCTCCATGTTCTACCACAAGAATTTGATCCGCCATACGAATGGTGCTCAGCCTATGCGCTATCACAAAAGTCGTTCTTCCTTCCATCAGTTTTGCAAGACTTTTCTGTATCATGCCTTCACTTTTTGTGTCCAAGTTTGACGTTGCTTCATCTAGGATCAATATTCTAGGATTGGCTAAGATGGCTCTTGCAATGGCAATTCGTTGCCTTTGTCCTCCAGATAATTTAACTCCTCGCTCTCCTATGACAGTCTCTAACCCCTCTTCAAATCTGTCCGTGAACTCATCAACATAAGCAGCTTCTACCGCTAGCATCACTTCTTCATCGCTAGCATCAGGTCTTGGAAAAAGAATATTCTCTTTAATGGTTCCTTCAAATAAAAAGTCATCTTGAAGTACCACTCCAAGATTGGATCGATAACTATCGAGTTTTACCTTTTTTAAATCGACTCCATCTATGGTTAAATCTCCACTTTTAGGAGTTAAGAATGATGCTACTAATCCAGCGATAGTACTTTTACCAGAACCTGATGATCCTACCAGGGCGGTTACTGAGCCACTGGGGGCTTCGATGCTTATATTTTCTATCACATTCTTTCCATCATCATAAGCAAAGGATACATTGTCTAACTTTATATCTCCGGTAATGTCGTCAAGCGATATAGTTCTGTTTTCATCGTCATGTTCAGAAACCATATTCATTAGTTCTTCCGTTCTATCTAGTCCAGCAAATCCTTCGGTCAGTTGACTACCAATATTACTCATCTGAACTATCGGAGCTATCATAAATCCTAAGTACAAAGTGAAAGCAAGAAAATCACCAAAAGTCATGGTATTCTCCATTATCATAAATCCTCCCATACCCATAATTCCCGTGGAAGCAAGCCCAAGCAGAAGTGTTGCTGAACTGGTTACCATTGCTGTCGTAGTAAGGCTTTTTTTTATGTTTTGATACAATCTATCTACTCCTGACTCAAAACTTTTTGTCTCTTGATCTTCGGCATTAAAACCTTTAATTACTCTCACACCATTGAGAGTTTCGGTAAGTCTACCTGTCACTTCCGCATTTATTTTACCTCTTTCACGAAAAATTGGACGGATATAACCGAATGCTTTCATAGCAATAAATCCAAAAATTATTACCGGAATGAGAACGTAAGCAGTCATCTTCGGGCTGATATTAATCAATAGTATTAAAGATACGATTGCCGTTATCGAACCGCCTATTAACTGCACTAATCCAGTTCCAACAAGATTACGTACCCCTTCGACATCTCTCATGATTCTTGATACTAATTCACCCGACTTATGATTGTCAAAAAAATTAACCGGAAGGCTCAATACTTTCTTTTGAACACGCACTCTTAGTTGTGCGATAAGGTGTTGAGCCTCTACACTTAGTAATCTCGTTAGCAAGAAGGAGGTAATGGCTTGAATAAAAATCGATCCTGCTACTACCATTATCACTTGGTACAGCTTATTGACGTCCTTGCTTGTTATCACATCATCCATGAGTACTTTAGACTGCCAAGGCAGCACTAGTCCGGACATTCTACTGATGACAATTAAAAACAATCCTAGAAATAGTAATTTTCTTCTCGGCCATATTATAGTCTTAAAAACACTGGCTATTGATACTTTAGATTTCTTATTCCCTTCCTTCATGTATTACCAAGTTATATTTTTTTTTGATCTTTTAAAAAAGAATTCTGATCCTCTAACAGGTCTGATATTTTATGTAATAGTTCAATGTCCTTGGGCGTTTTAATAGTAGTATCCTTGACATCTTGCGCTCTGTTTTTTATACCATTCATCACTTTTACGACCAGAAAAACGGTAAGTCCAATCACCAAAAAATCAACGAGTGCTTCGACCAACTTACCATATCCAATAGCAATTTCATCCAACACCACTCCTTTTTTACTTGTAAAGGCATCCCTAAGCACCCATTTCTGATCTTCCCAGCTCAATCCTTCGGTCAGAAATGTCAGTGGAGGTAGAATAATATCTTTGACAATTACATTTACTACCTTATTGAATGCCGCACCAATTATTACTCCAATGGCGATATCTACCATATTGCCTTTGACAGCAAACTCTTTAAACTCTTTTAACAGTTTCATTATCCTAGTTTTTACTTATTTCTTTAAAGCAAAAAGAGGGAATCCACATCAATGTTGATTCCCCCTTTTTTAAATGTTGTAATATTCAAGACTATAACCTGGTCACTTTTACGCAACTCATTCCTTTCATTCCTCTTTCAAGTTCGAAACTCACCTTGTCTCCTTCACCAATTTCATCATTACAATTATTGATGTGCACGAAATATTTTTCACCTGTTAATTCTTCTTTTATGAATCCATAACCTTTTTGATCATTGTAAAACTCTACCCTTCCTTTCTTAATTGGATCATCATATATGGCTTCCTTTTTAGGAATGCCAATCACGATATCCTCAGCATCTATCTCTTCTCTTTGAGTCAAATCTGGCGGAGCATCAACGATTTGTCCAAATTCATCCACGTATGAAATCATATTGTCAAATCCTGTTCCTTTAGCGTTATTATCTTTACGTGCTTGTTTTTTAAGCAACTTATCCTTACGCTTTTTAAGTCTCTTTTTCTCTTTTTCTTTTTTTCCAAATGTCTCTTGCGATCTACCCATTCTTCTTTCTTCTTTCTATTAAATATTAATCTCCTTAAAACAATAATCGCTCCAAATTTAATAACCGGATCATTAAACTCAAAACATATTCTCTTAAAACTTAGGACAAAGATACAAGTTCTATTTTAAAAATGCACAATACAACGACTTCTATTAATTATTTGTTAGTTTTTTTCCCAAAATAGAAACTAGTTTCAGAATTAATTAAACTTTGAAAACAATTATATATAGGGCAATTTTAAAAATGAAGATCTACTTGTAATCTATATACCATTTCACGAACCGAACTATCTTCTACTTCAGTAAATCCAAAATCGGATTGTACTTTAAGCTTATGCCCTACGATGAATTTCGATAAACCCATGGTATATTGACTCTTTGCAGACTTACCCGTAACATTTTTATCCCATATAATGTTGGTATATCTTGTCGCAACCTGCCAGTCATTGTCAAACAAGTAACCTATGCTGAGATTGGCCCCCGTGCCTACCTCTACAGACTCTCCAACAGGCGAGCCATAACGACTATGCTCATTTAGGGTCGGAGCATTTCTTTTGGCATACTCACCCATTATTGACCAACCGTTGTACTTAAACATGAAATCTGCAAACAAGGTTAAAATGTCTGTTTCAAAAAATCCATACTCGGTTTCCATTAAACTGCCAGAATTCCCACGAGTCTTAACGGCATTGTCATGATAATCTAAAGCCATCGCAATTGCCAATTTAGGTTTTTTCTCTCGCTTCAAATCCACACTCGAATAACTTCCTTTTGCGGCGAAGTCGCCAAAAGGAAGGACTTCTACCTTGTACGTATGTTTAAACCCACCAAGATTTTTGCCTACATAGTTCCGCCCCTCTCCTATCGAGAAAGAATAACTTTCTTTCAAAACTACATTATTAATTTTATGCTTATGATGGAGTTGGACGCCCATATCACGATCAATATTGAATACCTTATTGAGAAGTGACCTGTCTACTAATTCCAAATTACCCGAAGAGATCAGTCTTTCACGATTACCAGGTAATTTTGTTTGTCCCGCCCATAAAGTAAAGCCCTTATAGAAATTCCACTTTACCACTGCGTCAAGTATCATTCTAGGTGCTGAATTAGTGTATATTGAAGCTTTTCCTAAGTCTTTATTGGACAGTCCTAATTCAATTTTGTATTTGAGTTTCGGTGAATATGCGTAGCCACCAAATTTCAAGCGAGCTCTTCTTATTAGAAATTGTGCATTGGAATACTTCGTCCCCACTTCGTCATTGACCAAGGTGCTACCCATAAATAGAGATTGAAACCTAAGTCCAATTTTCATGCTCCAAGATGAATCTTGAGCAATGACATTCATAATCCCTTTACCGAATTTGGAGTTAACCACGGTCTGCGATGTGCCAATACCACAAGTCAAAACTGTCAGAATCACTAAGAAAATCTTCTTCATTATATAAAAGTTATTTTACAAATATTACAAAATTATTTCAATTTCAGGCAAGGAGAATTATGATATCCTATGCGTTTTCAACAAGTGATTTTAGACTTCTTTTGACCTGACTTATCTTTCCGTTAACATTCAATTCTCTATACACCACAGATTGTAATTCCCCATGTGCCAAGTCCTATTAAATAGACTGTTTATTATCAAACCTTCTCAAACTGAGCAGTAAAATGCCTCATTATGGGCGCTTCCCAAGTGATCCTATATCCACTTTTTGCTTGATCTCGAGAGTCAAAAATTGTTTTAAGCGCAGCGGCAACATACTCCATGTGATTGTGAGTATATGTACGACGGGGTATTGCTAATCTAACCAATTCAAGTGCTGGATATCTATTTTCACGGGTTATAGGGTCTCTGTCTGCCAGAACTGTTCCTATCTCCACACCTCTTATTCCAGCGACTATGTACAATTCGATTGCTAACGCTTGCGCTCTGTATTCTTCTTTGGGAATAGTAGGCACGAATTTATTGGCGTCTAGATAAACAGCATGCCCACCGATGGGCTTCTGCACAGGTACTCCAAACTCTGCCATTTTCTCTCCCAAATATTGAACCTGCGTAATTCTACTAGCTAAGTAATCATATTCTAAGGCTTCATATAACCCTACTGCTAGGGCTCCCATATCCCTGCCACTCATCCCTCCGTAGGTAATAAACCCCTCATACATGATGTTAAACGTAATGGCCGTACGATAAATCGATTCATCATTTAAAGCAATGATTCCTCCCATATTAACCAGTCCGTCTTTTTTAGAGCTCATGGTCATGCCATCACCATACGAATACATTTCTCTAGCGATGTCAATTATTTCTTTTGTTCTATACTCCTCTTCTCTTTCTTTTATGAAATAACAATTTTCAGCATATCGTGCTGCGTCAAATAATACTGGCACTCCGTAAGATTTACACATCCTAGACACAGCCTTTATATTTTCCATCGATACAGGTTGACCTCCAGCGGTATTACAGGTGACGGTTATAATAATGAATGGAATAGTACTTATATCGTTCTCTTTAAAGACTGTTTCAAGTTTCACTAAGTCAATATTTCCCTTAAATGGATGATAAATATCCGTATCAAAAGCTTCATCAATGGTACAGTCTATCGCTTTTCCTTTCCTAAATTCTATATGTCCTTTAGTCGTATCAAAATGAGAATTTCCAGGAATAATATCCCCTTCTTTTACCATAGCAGAGAACAGAACATTCTCCGCAGCCCTTCCTTGGTGTGTAGGGATAAAATAATTATACCTCGTAATATCTTTTACCGCCTTATCAAGTTTTTGAAATGACCGAGACCCTGCATAACTTTCATCCCCAAGCATTACCTCCGCCCATTGCTTATCACTCATCGCTCCAGTTCCTGAATCCGTCAACAAGTCTATATATACTTGGTCAGATTTTAGGTTGAACAAATTGTATTCCGCTTCCTTTATCCATTTTTGTCTTTCTTCTTTTGTAGATTGATAGATTGGTTCTACCATCTTTATTCTATACGGTTCTGCATATGGTAATGTCATAATTGTTGTATTTTACTTTTTACTCGGATAAGATTTTTTACCTGACAATTAGATATAGTAATACCATTCCTTAGACAAGCCACGGATCGATAAATAAACCCTAATTATATATTTTACAAAGTACCTCTTCGTGCTTGTTCTGCCTCAATAGACTCAAACAAGGCTTTGAAATTACCTTTTCCAAATGACTGGGCTCCTTTTCTTTGGATTATCTCAAAGAATAAAGTGGGTCTATCTGTCAAAGGTTTTGTGAAAATCTGAAGAAGATATCCCTCTTCATCACGATCGACCATGACGCCATGTTTTTTCAATTCATTCATATCCTCAGCTATCTCTCCCACTCTATCTCCTACCGTGTCGTAATATGTTCCTGGCACATATAGAAACTCTACACCTCTTTTTTTCATTTCAGAAACCGTAAACACTATATCATCCGTAGCTACGGCAACATGCTGACATCCTGCTCCTTTATAGAAGTCGATGTATTCTTCTATTTGAGATTTTTTCTTTCCCTCGGCTGGTTCATTTATCGGAAATTTTATACGGCCGTTGCCATTGGTCATCACTTTGCTCATCAATGCGGTGAACTCTGTAGAAATATCTTTATCATCAAAGGAGATAAGTTGAGCGAAACCCATGACTTCCTGATAAAATTTCCCCCACACGTTCATTTGCCCCCAATCCACATTTCCGACCATATGATCAATATATTTTAGTCCACAAGATGGCGGATTGTAATGTGATTCCCACTTTTCGAACCCCGGCAAGAATGTGCCTTTGTAGTTTTTTCGTTCTACAAATACGTGAACGGTATCTCCGTATGTATGTATTCCTGATCTCACTACTTCTCCGTCATCATCTTTTTCTACTCTTGGCTCGAAGAATGATTTCGCACCTCTACTCGTTGTCTCCTCCCATGATTTGCGGGCATCTTCTACCCATAGAGCAATAACTTTTACGCCATCACCGTGTTTGGTAATGTGGTCAAATATTTCGGTATTATCTGTCCCCGGCATTGGTGAGGTAAACATTAATCTTATTTTATCCTGTACCACTACGTAGCTTGTTCTGTCCTTCAACCCAGTTTCAAGTCCACCGTAAGCCAATGACTGAAAGCCTAACGCCGTCTTGTAAAAATGTGCCGCTTGCTTGGCATTCCCGACATAAAATTCGACGTAATCCGTTCCCATTAATGGAAGGAAGTCATCTGCTTCTTCAAATATTTTTTCTAGTCCATAGTTGAAATTATCAACTGATTTTAAATCTGACATACTGTTAATTTTAATATTATACGTAATTTCTCTATTCGTTCCAAGACTTATAGTAGTCTTCGACATTTATTTTAATGGCTTCATCTGTTAACATGACAGGGGCAAAAGGATCAATCATTACTGCCAATTCTTTCGTTTCCTTTTTACCAACACTTCTTTCTATCGCTCCAGGGTGAGGACCATGTGTCAATCCACCAGGATGTAATGTTAGTTGTCCTTTTTCAATATTATTTCTACTCATAAAGTCACCATCTACATAATATAGTATCTCTTCGGAGTCAATATTGGTATGATGATAAGGCGAAGGAATAGCATTTGGGTGATAATCGTACATACGAGGCACAAAAGAGCATATCACAAATCCTGACGACTCAAACGTTTGATGTATTGGAGGTGGCATATGAATCCTGCCTGTTATTGGTTCAAAATCAAATATCGAAAAAGCATAAGGGTAATGAAATCCATCCCAACCAACCACATCAAATGGATGATTGCCGTATATGTACTCCCACATCACGCCTTGTTTTTTCATTTTCACCTTAAACTCTCCTTTCTCATCATGCGTCTTCAGGTCTTTTGGCACTCTAAAGTCACGCTCGCAAAATGGAGAATGCTCTAGCAACTGTCCAAAATCATTTCTGTATCTCTTTGGTGTATAGATTGGATTAAATGACTCTACATACAGAAGTCTGTTGTCTTCTGTGTCAAAATCAATTTGATAAATCGTTCCTCTTGGTATGATAAGATAGTCTCCATACTTAAAATCCAAATTTCCGTACATGGTGCGTAATACGCCACTGCCTATATGTACAAAGATCATTTCATCGGCATCGGCGTTCTTATAAAAGTAGTCTTTATCGAATGTCTTTGGAGCAGCTAGACCAATGTGTAGCGCTGAATTCACGAACAATGTTTTCCGACTATCTAGGTACTCACGCTCAGGCTTAACATCAAATCCCCTGAAGCTAACTGCTTTGAGATTTTTATGTACTGCTATTTTTGGCTCTACGGAATGTGATTCTATCGGCTGAACAACAACGGTCGGTGGATATAAGTGATATATCAAGGAAGACATTCCTGCGAAACCAACTGTACCGAACAGTTCTTCTTGATATAAGCTCCCATCGGGCTTGTAAAATGTAGTGTGTCTTTTTGGAGGTATCTCTCCGAGGGTATGATATCTTGGCATTGTATAATATTATTAAAGTTTTTATTTGGTATAATTTGCGTTTACTATTTGGTGGAGCCAAACGCAATTACTCAGGATTCCTCTTGAGTGAACTTTTAATATCTAATACTAAATAACGCATATCTGTTTCAATATATGGACAAATATACTAATTATTATCTAGCCAATTATTGACTTCTATCATCATTTCAGAATTGTCAATATTTTGTTTTACAAAATTTTTATCGGTCAGCTGCTCATACAACTCTATATATCGTTCGGAGATGGTGTTCACAAACTCGTCGTCCATTAAGGGTTGCTCCTGCCCTTCTTTTCCTTGAAATCCCTTCTCTATTAACCACTGCCGTACAAATTCTTTTGACAATTGCCGTTGAGGAATTTTCTT
>JAJRRH010000205.1 GCA_024279715.1 Bacteroidota bacterium | reverse complement strand
TTCATCAAGTCATGGATTTAACGTTAAAGAGTCCCCTTAGAATTAAGTATTGTACAAGTACAATAACGACCAAGTTCTTAATTTAAAAGGGACTCTTTGTCTTAACATTAAACTACAAGTTCTTCTGATATGATCTTCATCAAGTCATGGATTTAACGTTAAAGAGTCCCCTTAGAATTAAGTATTGTACAAGTACAATAACGACCAAGTTCTTAATTTAAAAGGGACTCTTTGTCTTAACATTAAACTACAAGTTCTTTATGGCCATCCTTTGTGAGCCATCATAATGTTTGTGTAAAAAGCCTCCATTCACAAGGGAATAACACATAAATGTTATTATTCCAACTCTATATGGAATGGAGGCATTTTTACATTAAACTACAAGTTTATTTTGACCAAGTCTTTACTTGAGTCAATTGTTTAAGTGGTTAAAAGAATCCTTAATCCTTACAGAAATTACACAAGTGCAATTACGACCAGTACTGATAGGGTTAAGGATTCTTCATTTTAACATTAAACTACATTCTTAATTAAAGCACTACAATTTGTTTTGTTATTGAGCTGCTTAGTTGTGTTATTGTAACAATATAAACACCTGGTGCTAAATCTTCTACAGGCAAAGCAATTTTTAGTTTATTATCTATTGTTCCTAAATTTTCACTATGAACTGGCGTTCCTAATACTGTAGATATTGTATAGCTTATGCTGCCTGGACATATTGTTCCAATTACCATAGCGGCCTGGTTTAATATTGGGTTGGGATATATTTCAGCATTCAAGCAGTTGGTATTAAGGGTGGTAATGGTTGAAATGGAATTTCCCAAGTCTATCTTTAGTTCACTTAAGCCATAGCAGTCTCCACCCCAATTGTCAATAGCTGTGATGAGTAAATACTTGGCTTGAAGTCCATCTAAATCAGGACCGGAAATACCTTCGTAAGTGGATATTCCGGGTGCTTGAAGGAGTAGGTGGGTGCCCCATTCCGTCCAAGTGACGCCATTCATTGAGTAGTCTATTACTATATTTTTTAGACCATTGCTTTTGTGAGCAGGATCATTGAAATTCCAAAAATGCATTTGCTCTAAAGTATATGTCTCTCCAAAGTCATACTGAATCCAATAGGAGTTACCACGCACTGTATTTGGATTCATGGCTGGGGAGCAGGCAGTCCAACCATCAAACCAGGTGGTTGAATGTCTATCAACATCACATTGCGCCGTAGCGGTAAAGTATAATGCTAATGTTATTATTAGTGTAATTATTCTTTTCATAGCTAATTGATTTATAGATTAAGGAATCCTAATGGGGCAGTTCCCGAGTTTATGTCATAAAAATTACTCAGATTTGGGAAAATGGAACTGAGGTCATTTTGATTGACTCCGAACCATTTTGCCAATTCTGCAAAGTATTGATCAGTTGATGTGGTAGGTAGTATCGTTCCGCCATCAAGGAAGACGGGATTTGCATCATTTAGTATTAAGCTGTTTGGATATTGGCCGTAAATTTGTCCGCCATTCACAGCACCACCCATAACCATTGCATGTCCACCCCAAGCATGGTCTGTGCCATTGCCATTGGATGTAAGCGTTCGAGCAAATTCTGACATGGTGAATGTTGTGACACAATCGTCCATTCCTATTTCTTGCATGGCAGCTTGAAACTCATCCATAGCTTTACTGACCACTGAAAGTTTTTGGGCTTGATTGTTCAATAGCTCATCATGATGATCCCATCCACCATATTCTACGACAAATATTTGCTTTGAAAATCCTAAGCTTTCTCTTGCGGCAATAGTCTTTGCTATCATTCTAAATTTTTGAGAAATACCATTTTGTGAGAAGTTGGTTCCAAATTCTGGAACATTGTCAATTGCATTCTGAAATTCTAGATTGGCAGTATTTGAATCCTTCACTATTTTTCTGTATTCATTCATGAATACATCATTGTAATCGGCATTAAGCATTTGGTCTATGGCTGTGGTTTTGCTTGCCGTGTACTCCCAAGAGGTATTGCCATAGCCTTCAATTCCTATTGCGCCTTGTTGGTTTATAACAAATTCAGATAGGACATCTCCACCCAGTAATATACTATTTCCATTAAGAGAAATATTCATTGGGATAATGGAGTTCGCATTTTCAGACTGCATTAGCTCGCCAAGCCTTCCAGCCCAACCTACTGCTGATCGTACATGAGGGTGAGCAGTTTCCCATTGTTCTATTTGATCAGAATGAGAATACAGACCAAGTGGTAATGGTGCTAGTTCACTAAAGTATTGCTCTTTGGTGGTTGGCTCAATCAACATTCCAATATTACTGATAACAGCAAGTTTGCCATTGTTGAATAACGATTGTACCTCAGGCATGCTTGGATGAAATCCAAACGCTTCTGAAACGTTACTTGGAAATATCGGTAAAATATCCGATGAAGGTATCGCTAGATTAGATCTAGTGACAGCATATTGATCATATAAAGAGCCACTTTTTGGCATCATCATATTGAAGGAGTCATTTCCTCCTTTGAAATAGAAGCATACAAGCGCTTTGTAGTCACCGTTTACGGTGTTTGCACTCATTTCGTTCATCATGCCATACACTTTCATGTTCGCAAGAGATGAGACAACTGTAGAGGCTCCTAGAGCCAATGCACCAGTTTGCTTTAAAAAATTTCGTCTTGAAAGATTTGATTTCTTTTTAGTCATAACGTTGTTGTTTTGCGGTTATTTAAGTATATTGTAATCAGGACTAATAAGTGTTAGATATAAGCCTAGTTTAGCACGGTATTCGAGCAAATAAAAATTTTCATCTTCATTATCGGTTACTGTAAATTCATATAATGCATCACTGATGATGTCTCGTGTGGATTGTGACATCTTGCCATTAACAAAGAGGCCATCAAGGTAGTTGATATACACTTCAGGGTCACGTGACATTTGCTTCAGTTGTGTAAAATCCATAAGAACAGTTTCAATATCCTCCCATTGGTAGTATGGGTATCCACCTTGTGTCCAATTATTGACCCAGTTAATATATCCCATACTAGTTCTGGTTTGAAGTATTTGAAATTCAGGTGCGACTAGATTAGCATTTAAAATTGGCCCATTGGGCTGGTAACTAGGTGTGTAAAAGTTAAACACGGAGGGGGATGCCATAGGGTATTGATCTGTAGCGTCTTGGTAGTTATACCCCGGGTTCCAAGAGTATCCACCTGGGAGGTTGAAGTTAAATGCTTTGTAGTACTCTGTGAACTTTACGATAGGTTCTTTTAACTTACCATTACTAGGGTCATCTATCCACGAGCAATCTCTCGCCTCTGAATCTAGTAATATAGCTTTTATGACTGCTGTCATGTCTCCTCGCACTCCTTGTCCATTATTGTTAAAGATTCCCGCGACTCTTGATATATAACCTGGTGTAGGATTTGACTTTATAAGTCTTTGAATAAGTCTTAGGGAGACGATTGGCCCAACATTTTCGTGATTGAATATGTTATTGACTGCGGCAATTACTTCATCCATGCCATTCAAATTGCCATTTAGTTGAAAGTCGTTGAACAAGAATTTGGGACCAGGTTCATGGAATTCATCATACATCGACATAGGATATGTGAAGTCGCATGCACCATAGTATAATCCGAAATATGGCTCATCTGCCCATTCAATTTCTGGTGCAACAGCCCCTGCGCTTAAGCCCGTGAATACTTTAGCAAATTCTTTAATATCATCTTGCGTGTAAGTTTGAATGGAGTTGCCTTGTGCGTCTAATTTATGGCTGCCGTCTTGATTTAACTCATATAATCCGACTGAGAAAAGTTGGAGAATCTCTCTTGCATAATTCTCATCCGGGTGTGTGCCTAATTCAGGGTCTGCCTTTGGATTATTGTAATGGCTTAGATAGAATCCCATTGCAGGGTGCAATGTGACTTTCCTGAGTATGTTCTCATAATTACCAAAGGCTTCATTTAAGAAAATATCATAATAATCAGAAGATGCTTCTCCAAAGCCTTCCAGATCAGAGTTGTTTGAAATTACCAATATTTCACTTAATGCTAATGCTACTCTTTGTCTCAATTGATCTGGTCTATTGACTGCATTGTCAAACCATGCCATATTAAAGTTATAGGCACTAAGGTTTTCTGTTGGGTCATATCCAAGGCTTACATTGTGTGCGTTAATTTCGTCAAACTTAGCGAAGGCAGTCTCTAGGGTGCTAGTGACCGGGTATGTAAATTGATCGTCTATCCATGCTTCATATCCAATGTTCACCACATTTTGAATTTCTTCTGGCGTTTTTCCAAATGCGGCTTGGGATAGGAATCTAGCCGCAGCAAAATATTCAGCATTCATTCCAGAGCCATTAATTGAATTCATCGAGGATGCAGATTGAGTCCAATAGGGTTTGGTTTGTTCATCACATGATGTGACGACAATTCCATCTGAATGTCCTGCCCCTATATAGTCGGTATACGTTTGGGCAAAAGACATGTTAATACAAGTTAGAATAAATAGTGCTGCAATAGGTAAAAACTTTTTCATAAGCCTACGTTTTAAGCGGTCAACCCTTTACCAATTACGGAAGGTGAAGCCATATTAATGTTGTTATTCTTTCAAGTTGCTTAGAAGTCCAAATCCAAAAAATCGAAATGGATTTCTGGGAGCAATTTTTTTTGTTTTGACGAGGTTCGTTGGTTAGTGATCTTCGTTCATTCCAAATATAGGCATTCAATCCTATACCAACAGCTCAATTCCCTGTATAAAAGGTAATTATTCTACTAGGATTGGTATTTTATCGATTAAAATCGTTCTTTTAGTTATCAATACGGATATTTGGTTACTGTTTAGGCTTCAATTTTTATGTAAAATACCTTGATTTGTTAATAACCTTGGGGATTTGTTAATAACCTTGGAGGCTAAAAATCATTTTTTGACTGTTCTTGAAGTAATTCTTGTAACGTTCTGTTATTAATAATACTCCAAAGAAACTATGAAAAACACTATACTTGTAGGTATATAATGGCGTTTACTCTGTTCTCTATTTTGAATTGGATGATGCTTTAAAAGGCAATAAGCGGATATTTAAAATTCATCTTTATATGCCACTTTCAAATAGTGCAATCAATAGTCGTATGGACGATTATAGGGTGACACATGAATTTGCCTAAATTCTCATTAGACCTTAAATTTAGGCGTAAATTTGCACAAAAGAATTTGATTGTAACCGTAAGAATTTCATCATGGTCAGTACTGGGTAAGTCCAAGCTCAATTAAGACTTCGTGATTTTTATTGTGCTAGTTTTTGTTTTGACAATATAAATGCCGGATGGTAATGATGAAATGTCAATTTCTAACTTCCCTTTTGTTTTATATACTATTTCGATTTGATTTGTCACTGAGTGCCCATAAACTGAATAGAGTTCAAAGATGTCAAATTCGTCATAATTACCTTCAATGTTTAGTACCCCAAAGGTAGGATTAGGATAGGCTTTTAGATTATTTGACTTATTGAAAGGTACATAAATAGACACTATGTGCGAGTGGTTGAAGTCACCGTTGTAGTCTGTTTGTTTTAATCGATAATAGTTTGTTCCTGTATTCGGATTCATATCAAAGAGATTGTAGGCGAGTAATTCAAATGAATTACCTGCTCCTGCAATGTCACCGATTTTAATCCATTCTTCACCGTTCAGAGACCTTTCGATAGTGAAAAAATCATTGTTTAATTCTGTTGCAGTGGTCCATTTAAGATTAACTGTATTTTGTTCTAAATCTGCGCTAAAATCTAGCAACTCTATAGGTAAAACGGTCAATTCCGATAGGCTGCCAAGGGTAAACCAGTTTCCTTTATTAAAGTCTATGTTGTCGAATGTAGCAATATTGCCCGAAAATGAACTTATTGGAATGACCGTTGCATTTTGGAAATCTCCATCATCTGTATCGATCAGTAGTGCTAAGTCATTGCTATTCCCCAATATAAAGCCAGTAATATCAAAATGTACAGATACAGTTCCAATATTTCCTCTTTCGTCAATCCTCCAAGTTCTATGTAGTGCATTGTCAACACCAGGAGGTGTGTGTGTCCACGGTATAAGTCTATCACCATCTAAATATTCAACATTGTCGTGTCCCCATAGGAGATAATCACCATTGCTAAGACTGGATGGATTGTTTATTCTTATGATTGCTGAACCTTGAGCATCATTATGGAATCTAGTCGGATGATCTCTTCCAATACCTGTGACCTCATTTTCGTACGTGCCAGGTGTGTCATAGTCGTATCTGTCATTTGCAATGGTAATATTATACTTTGATGATAAATAATTATTGACGATGTTTCTTTTGGCGGAATTTATAGCAGAGTTGTAGATTATAATTTCTGAAAAATCTCCTTGATGTGATTGTGAGGACTGGTAATTTGCATTTATAGCATCTTGTTCACCACCGATAGCAAGATTTCCACCTTGAGTGAATAGGATTCCTGACTTTAGTGTTTTGGATGATTTTTGTGTGTTGTTTTTGTATGAAAGACACTTGCCATCTGATACTCTCCAGGTGTTGGCGAGAATATTGGGATTGGCACCGTTCGAATTTATGTTGGCTTTACGAGAATTATTTAAGTGGTAGATAGAGATGTTTTTACTGTTGAACCATAGATAGTCATTGTCACCTGCAGAGGAGGCATAGGAAACTAGACCATCGCTTTGATCATTGTTTTTATTGACTAGTATTGTAGTGATACCTGATGTTGGAAAATCATTAAATGAGTTATGGATTAATCTTCCATTGGCTTGTTCAAATCTTACCACTGGTTTGCCATTCATTACATTGGAATAATACCTTGGAGTGAAATTAGTATTTGCTTGACTTAGGTCATTTGAATTACCTGACATGTCACTCCAAAGAGTTATATCTGTTCCGTCGGCTACAACGGGTATTTGATCTGATTTAACCCAAATAGCCAGAGATTGAAAATCTCCAACACCACCGGGGCCTAAATAGCCAAATTGATCATTGTCTAGTATATAGTAATTGAATATTGTATTTACTCCCAACGTTGCATTGGTAGGAGAGGATAGCGTTATTTTAATCAACTCATTCATCTCCTCAAGCTCATCATCGATGATGATAAAGTCTATTGTAGCGCTAATGTCACCGGCAGGGATTGTTAGAGTGCCTGAATTAAGGAAAAAGTCGATTCCTCCATTTGATGCGGTACCCGAAATGGAGTAGTTTACAGTGGTATTGGTTGCGCTTACTTGGCTTAAGGACACAAGAATGCTTGGAGATGTAATTGATTCGTCCGCGTTAGTGCCAGAAGTACTAAAGGATATAGTAGGTTCGTTATCATTGTCCAAAATATAATGAGTGTGTTCCGTTGCACCGGTTCCCGCATATGGTAATGCTAAATCTAGATTCGCATTGTTCGGGTTCGAAAGTGAAATTACAAAATTCTCAGTAAACTCATGTAACACATCCTCTGTAATGGATACCGAAAGGGAAACGCTTGATGACCCAGCTGGAATAATCAAGCTACCTGAATTAAGATTGTAATCGACCCCTCCATTGGTCGCATTTCCTGCAGTCACTTGATAATCGACGGTTGTGGGATTAATTGGGTCAACATTATTAACACTAACCGAAATGTTGACTGTTGGATCAGATTCGAGTCCAGTAGTTGATATGTTATCGAAGTATATTTTACGATTATTATCGTTGTCTATTATTGTGAATAGATGATTAGCATTTGGGCCTACGTTTATTCCTGCTGAAGGACTGCTTAGGTTAATTTGAATAGTCTCATCATTCTCTACCACTGCATCATCATTAATGTTGATTGTGATAATTGTTTTTTGCTGACCTGTTGGTATCGTTATTGAGTTAGTTGCCCCTGTATAGTCAGGTTGTGCTGTTGTGGCTGAGCCATCTGCTGTTGAATAGGTTACTGTTTTGTCACTTTGAGATATGAAATTTAGGGTGACTTCAATGTTGGGGTTCGTATTTTCTATTTCTGATGAAGTTGGGCTAGTAAACTCAACCACAGGATTTAAAGAAGCTATACTGATGTAGTCATTGTCCGTAACATCAATGCCCGATATCATATACTTTGATCCACCCAACGGAATGAGTTCATAAACAGACGCTCCTGTACTGAAGTCTCCATCTGAATCAATCATTAACGCATACATGCTATGACCAGCGGGTTGGGCGGGAAGTTGAGACACATCGATTATATAATCTACTGATCCAACAATGCCCGTTTCATCGAGCCGCCATTCTCGGTTTATTCTCTTAACGTTAACACCACCATCTGGTGACTCATTGGAAGTCCAAGAAGCTATGCTATTATTGTCATGACCAAAAAGAAGATACTCTTGATCGTTGTCAAGACTCGTAGCATTCTCTATTTGCAGTATTCCACTTGACATTGCAGACGGATGGATGTTAGTATTTGTCTCTCGACCAATTCCTGTCACATCGTATGGAAAAACAGCGTCGTGGCTATATCTGTCATTTGATATTGTCAAGTTATACTTCGAAGAAAGATAATTCGAGATAATAATGTTTTGTGCTTGATTCAATGCAAAGTCGAAAACCATTATCTCTGCCCAATCTCCAAAATTAGCCTGGCTAGCTTGATAAGCACCATCAATTGCATCTTGCTCTCCGGCAATTGCAAAACATCCTCCAGTGGTTATTGCAGTGCCCGAAGCAAGTCCATTAAAAGTGTATGAAAGATTTCCATCTGTCCAAAGCCGAGTACTTCCATTGGAACTTTTCCAGCTAGTGTTTATAATATGAAAAAGATTATCATTGATGTCGGCACCAGAAAATTTTGCATTACTGCCTCGATGTATTTTTATATTATTACTGTTGTATAGTAAGTAGTCGTTGCTACTTGAAGTACTGGCATAAGATATTATCCCATCATTTTTATCCTGATTCTTTGTCACGAAAATGGTGGTGACTTCGGTGGTTGGGAATGTGTTGAAATTTACACGTCTAATTCTGTTATTAGTTTTGTTGAATCTAACTACTGGAAAGCCATTTAACACACCGGTTTTAATCACTGGACTATATTGAGCTTGTGGTTGAGTTAAGTCATTTCCGTTGCCAGAAACGTCACTCCAGGTAGTAATGTTGCTTCCGTCGGCTTGATTAATTACTTCTGATTGTAGCCAAAGTGGATTGCTTGTGATGTTACCCACACCACCTGGCCCTGTTTGTGAAAAAACTGTAATTGGACAGAAAGCTACAATGGTCATTAGAATAAAAACCCCAAAAACTCTTGGAAAATTCCGAGCAAAGAGTATAATCGTCTTTGTAACCCTCATTCTATAATAAATTAGTTGTTTATTATAGTAACATACGCAAAAACACATCCTCAAGTTACAATGGAAGTGTTGTTCTTAATTTTTTGTTGAATTGAGAGACCTATAGGGTAATTTTGAATTAGTGTTTTACAAATTTAGACAAAAGTAATTTATTGTTTGAAGTTGAAATTTTCAAGAAGTATATGCCTGAGACAAGATGTCGGATAATAATGGGGTCAGAAAGTGTATGGTGTTTGATTGAGATTATTGTTTCTCCTAGGTAATTTGTAATTTCAATATCCGAAAACACATCGGAAGTGATGAAGTCACAATTTATTGTTATCTCATTGTTACTAGGATTCGGGAAAAAAAAGCATTTCTCTTTTTTATTGAATTCAGTAAGTCCCAATGGAACAGCTGATATTTGAAAACCTGTGCCTGGAGAACCAACTAAAACTTTGGGTTCTGCCTCATTGCTAACGGCTACTGTCATTGCAAATG
>JAJRRH010000204.1 GCA_024279715.1 Bacteroidota bacterium | reverse complement strand
TATCTGTCAATACTATGAGAATAGAGGATGTAGGTATAGAACATAGTTTACGTGATGAGGGAAAAGCAGAAATGAGTTTGGATTTCAAATCTCAAACTCATTTTTGTTTTGTACCCGGGGCGGGACTTGAACCCGCACGACCCAAAGGTCACAGGATTTTAAGTCCTGCGTGTCTACCAATTCCACCACCCGGGCAGACCATAGTAAAAAAGGCGAATAAACGCCTTCTTAACTTTTGAGCGAGAGACGGGACTTGAACCCGCGACCCCGACCTTGGCAAGGTCGTGCTCTACCAACTGAGCTACTCTCGCTTATGCCATTATAATCTATCGCTAGACTTTTTTAATGGGATGCAAATCTAAGTAATTATTTAGTTTCTCAAAATTATTTCTACCCGTTTTTATTTCCTCTCGTTTGATGATGTGAATATTAGTATTTTCACAACAGATGAGCACATTATTAGAGGATTATATATAGTTTTTTTTCATAAACGATTGAAATAGGGTCTTCGATCAACGTTTATTAGGTGGGACTAAAGTTAATGAAGATGTAAAGAAACTCAGTATTCTGAGGAATATTGAGTTTTAGTCACCATTCTAGATGTTCCCGTTTAGATTTTTTCTATAAAACGCAAAAAAATCTCTAAGAATTTCATCTCTTATTCTTCTGAATTCAAGAGTGATCTCTTCATCAGTTCCTAGTGCATCTGCAGGATCTTCAAATCCAATATGTATGTTGTGCTTAACATTTCCGACAAAGGTAGGACATGATTCTTTAGCACTTCCACATACGGTTATGACATAGTCAAATTCTTGTGGGAGATACTGATCAACATTTTCGGGAAGGTTATTTGTAATATCAACCCCCAACTCTGTCATTACCTCTATAGCTTTAGGGTGAACACTTTTACTTGGGGCAGTTCCTGCAGAGTATACAGACAGGTTTTTGTCGAAAGCTTTTAAGAAGCCTTCCGCCATTTGACTTCTGCAAGAATTACCGGTACATAAGATTAGTATTTTCATATTCTGGAGTTAGTTGAATTTAAATTGGATGTACAAGTGTGCATATTACTATTTTGTTTACACCGTCCACGGCAAATATACGATAGGAATACTACTGTAGCTAATTACTTCGTAGTTCTCTCTTTCGATTAGTTTTGCTCAATTGAAAGTAATGTGCAAAAATGATTCATTCAAAATCCATTCGCTGAATTCGAATAGCATTAAGTATTGCCAATAGAGCAACCCCTACGTCAGCAATGACAGCTTCCCACATGGTCGCCATTCCAAAAGCACCTAGTATCAATACGAGAATCTTAACGCCCAAAGCTAGGAAAATATTCTGCCATACGATATTTTTGGTAGCATTGCCAATATGGATGGCAGTAGCAATCTTTGACGGTTGGTCGTTTTGAATAACTACATCAGCCGTTTCAATAGCTGCATCACTTCCAAGGCCACCCATCGCCATACCCACGTCTGAGAGCGTTATAACTGGCGCATCATTTATGCCATCGCCTATGAAGGCGATTTTACGTCCTGCTGCTTTGAGTTTTTCTACTTCTTTTATTTTACCCTCTGGAAGTAAACCGCCAATTGCTTTTTGAATGCCTAATGTTTTGGCAACACGATCCACTACCACCTGTTTGTCGCCAGACAACATGACAATCTCCTGGATAGTATCAATACTCTTAAGGGCAGCAACAGCTTTTTTAGCATCTTCTTTGATAGTGTCTGCTATGGTGATATATCCGGCATACTTTTGGTCTATTGCCACCAATACTATCGTTTCTTTATTGTCACGCAATGTTGGATCATAGTCGATGTTGTATTTGTCCAATAACTTGGTATTGCCTACCATCACTTGACGGTTGTCAACAGTCCCTTTCAGTCCGTGCCCTGCTATCTCTTCTACGTCAGTTGTAGTAGTAGAAAAATCACCATAGGAACTAGTAGCATCTATTATCGCCTTTCCAATGGGATGGGTAGATTGTTTTTCCAGTCCAGCAGCCATTCTAAGAAGTAGTTCTTTATCAACACCTTGCGGCACGATTTCTTGCACTGCAAAAACTCCTTCGGTTAGCGTACCTGTCTTGTCCATCACGATGGTATCTACCTGCGTGATAAGGTCTAAAAAGTTGGCTCCTTTAAAGAGGATGCCATTTTTTGAGCCTGCACCTATACCGCCAAAATATCCTAGTGGTATGGATACTACGAGCGCACATGGACAGGAGATGACTAAGAATATCAACGCTCGGTGAAACCAAGTTTGAAAGACATATCCGTCACCCATCACTAAAAATGGAATAGCGACTAAAGCTACGGCAAGCCAAAAGACAATAGGAGTATAAATCTTAGCAAGTCGGCTGATAAGCAATTGGGTTTTTGCTTTTCTCCCTACTGCTTCTTGCACCATCTTCAGTATTTTTGATAGTTTGGTATCTTCGTATCTGCTCGTGGTTTTTATTTCAATGACTTTATTGAGGTTAATCATGCCAGCTAGAACTACCTCGCCCTTCTTTTTGTTGTCCGGAACAGACTCCCCAGTAAGTGCAGCGGTGTTCATCATGGCTTGGTCGGAGGTGAGGATGCCATCGAGTGCTATTTTTTGCCCTGCTTTGGTTTGTATGATCGACCCAATAGCAATTTCTTTGGGATGCTTCGTGCTAGCTATACCATTCTCAATTAGTGTTACTTCCTCCACTTGTACTTTGAGTAGAGCTTCAATAGAACGCTTGGCACGATTGACGGCTG
>JAJRRH010000203.1 GCA_024279715.1 Bacteroidota bacterium | reverse complement strand
TACGTGAAGGATCGCCCGGGGCATGATCGGCGTTATGCGATTGATTGTGGGAAGTTGATGAAGGAGACTGGCTGGGGGCCGGAGGTGGATTTTGAGGATGGTATTCGGGAGACGATTGATTGGTATCGGGATAATGGGGAGTGGCTGGAAAGAATTGCCTCGGGGGCTTATCAGTTGTGATTTATAAAAGAGAATTGACCACGGAAAACATGAAAAGTTGTAATGGTGGGGATTGAGTTTTGGCTGGGACAACAATAATTCATTACCACCTAGCGGTTAGATCCTCTTCGTAGTCCCAAACTAAAAACCATACAATATCACCATTGCTTTTTTCTCCATTCGCTGAATTGTATTGGAATCTATTATTAAAATCGTCCCAATTATTAATATCTTTATTTATATTCTCTAGTATCGTTTCATTTGAAATATTACTTATATCGTCATCCATGTCTGGTCCATATGAATAAAGCAAAGCCACATCTGCGCTTACTTTCCTGTAACTGATCTTACCACCTTTGAACTTGAAATTAACGGGATAAAGATCATCCCATGTTACATCATTTCTCACTACCTTGACTTTATAAAGTTTTTCGTTTTCATTATGATTAAATGGATCTGCTAGTATCAAAATGCCATCTTTCATCCATTCCACGGGGCTAATCTTATCAGGAAGTTCATCTGGAAATTCGCCATATTCATATCTGTATCTTGCTATGTATATGTAAGATTCTCGCATGACATCATATACGAAATCGACCTGGTATCTTGGATCTGTCCTATTAAGCCATATAACATATATTGTTGGCGGCATTATTGCCAACATTACCAATAATAAAAGCCAAAGGGGCATTTCTTTCGGAAAGGTAATCTTAAATTTCGCCATATGCTTTTCAATGTTTTACTAAGTATCTGATAGAGTCGTGCATTACATCATTAAATTCTGGAGAATTCGGGGGACAGTTAATGTTTATCATTCATTTCCTTATTTTATTTAAATACCAGCTCAGAAGACAAAATAGAAATCCCAATATACAAATATCAATAATGAGATTAAATCTTTCAAATGGAATAAATTGAATCTTCTTAACAAAAGACAAGTCTTTTAAAGTTATACTGCCATTTTCAAAATCCAAAGCATATGCGCCTGGCTTGATCGTAGGTGTCCTATCGCCTGGTATTGGCTGATATATTAGAACCTCAAGTTCATCATCTGAATCAAGATTCATAAGTTTCAAGTAAACTGGTGGTTCGAATAATACTTTCTCTACAAGAACATGCGAATTGTAAGCAAGGTATTTATCGTAAATCTCCAGTTGTTTGTTGAGCCATTTATTCCTTTCAAGATGCATACCTTCCTCAGGTTCGATGGCTATATGCGCTTCTAATTTAACCTCAAATTCCTTTTTATTGCGGTACACTTTGACGCTACCTTCATTATAGTTTCTGGAAGAAAAATTAATGATTTCTCCTTCAAAGCGTGTTCCTTTCGATTCCCAAGTCCAGATTATATGACTGGGTGAATTTGTAGTCAAAGGGTATGGCTGAGTTTTACTCGCAATTAGAGTCGTTGATAGAGAAGCAAGTATGCACATTCCTCCTATGAGCAAGCAAAGAAGACACCCTATAGATTTTCCCCATTTAGTGGATGACGAGTCATTGTCATACAAATCATTCATGAATTTCCAGAACACCTTCCTGCTTATCTGTCTCCAGTAGTAATAGACTATTGTGTATCGTAATTCTTGGTTGGCTTCTGTCGCTTTTAAGTCAGTGTATTGGAGGACGATATACTGATTAACTGTCCATTGCTCTGGTTTCTATTACCAGCGCATTTTTACTCCGCGCATGTCGACTACTACGTAGGGGGTTTGTTGCCAGCCGGGTTCGCGGGATTTTTCAACGACTCCGAGTCCGCCGAATAGTTTTTCTGTTACTTGTACCTGATTGACTATGTCAGAGAGTAGTTCGGCGTCGGCGGTGTTGGTTTGTCCGTCGCGGTTGAGGTCGTCGAGAATTTGGTCGTTGTTGGCGTCGATGATAAATGCGGCGGCGTCGCCGTATTGGTAGCGGTTGAAGCGTGAGTATTTCACGCCTTGTTGGGCGAGGCGTTTGCTTTCGTTTGGTGAGAGGTAGTCGCGTAAGATTTTGATGTGTGCTTGTTCGCCAAATTCGTCGAAGGCTGCTTGTTGCAGTAGGTCGAGGAAACGAACGAGGCGTGGCTGGATGGCGATGAAGTGGGTTTCTTCTTTTTCAGATGGTGGGGAGAAGTCGCCGAGTTGGAAGTGTTCGCTTACTTTTTTGTCGCGTGTTTCGGGTGTTACTTTAATGAAAACTTTCGGCGGGGTGTATTTGTCTTTGAGTCGTTTGACGATACTGGGGGCGTTCTCGGCGTTTTCGTTGGGGTAGATGCCGATGGGGTATCCGTCGAGGACGCCGCTGCCTGTGCGGTCGAATGGGTATTGTACCATGATGAGGATTTGTTGTCCTGCGTGGACTTCTTCTTGTTCGGGTTGCTGGCC
>JAJRRH010000202.1 GCA_024279715.1 Bacteroidota bacterium | reverse complement strand
CTGCACACCTATTCTGTGCATTTCATCTGCAAGGGCGTTACCCATGGCATAAATCAAAGTATCATTTCGGATAGCACCAAGAGTCATTTGTTTTGGATATTTCACCGTACTATCGAGACGCATAGCCATCCCCCACTCTGCGTCCATAGCTATCATCATTGGGGTTTTGGACAAGGCTTGAAGTTCGTTGCACATGTTCGCCTGGGCGGTAGGTGTTCCTTTGAAAAATATCAGTCCGCCGATATGCTGCTCGGTGATAAGTTTCTCCAACTCGGCCTGGTGAGCTGGTCCTTTGTTAGAGTATGCAGCTACCATAAACAACTGCCCTATCTTCTCGTCTAATGACATAGAATCTATCACAGCATCCGCCCAAGGGACTTGTCCTTTTAAAAACTCTGGCAGTGGATTTCGTTTGACAAAAACCCCCTGAGAAAATGCAGACATGCCTAAAAACAAAACAAGCGTCAGAACACTTGCTTCTTTCCAATTGATAAATCTACTTTTTTTCATGCACTTTTTTTTATAACCCGTTGATGGATGTTTTTATTGTTTGACAGCTAAAGAAACGAGGAATAATAGGTGACCTGTTCAATCTTTCTTCACGCTTCAGATATTGCTAAGTTAAGGTAATAAGATTTTTGTATCTTGCATCAAATGACCATTTATGCACAGTGTGTTTTTAACCCGATTCATGCATTAAACCCGAATTATACATAGCTTTATAACTGTTGTAATATATTTTTTATCGGTCTATTGATTTTTTCCTTACTTTTGAGGACAATGGCTTCGAGACTTCTCTTCAACCCTTTTTTATTGTCCTTGGTTATGCTATTGACTACAAGTATAACGCTTGTTGGACAAGCGCCACCACAAGACTGTATTGGTGCTATTCCATTGTGTCAAGATGTTATTTTTCAACCTCTTTCGAGTAATAACTCTGGTAATCTACCAAATGAAGTAGGTTTTGGAGGTTGTCTCGTATCAGGCGAACAGAATTCGCTTTGGTACATCTTTACGATTGGTCAAGATGGGGATTTGAGTTTTACGATCACGCCTGAAGACAATGACGACGACTATGACTGGGGACTCTACGATATCACTAATGCCGAATGCTCGGACATACCCAATGATCCTTCCCTAATGGTGAGTTGTAATTCTTGGGGAGCTAATTTTGGTGGCAATGGTCCCACGGGGATATCTACCGCCCAAGGAGGCACGGGCAATAGCAATGGCCCTGGGGACACGAATGGGCCTCCCTTTAATGCTGATTTTTCTGTGGTCACAGGACAAACCTTCGTATTGATGGTTTCTGACTTTAGTTCTACCCCCGCCGGATATACGATTGACTTTGGAGAATCCACTGCGGAGCTATTTGACGCCACTGAACCTGAGATTACGGATATTACACCTAGTTGCTCAAGCATCACTATTAGCTTTAGTGAAAACATCGATTGTACTTCCTTAGATTTTGGAGATTTTGAAGTCACTCAGAATGGAACGACATATTCTGTCTCTTCGATTAATTCGGCTTGTGATGGCAATGATACATTTACAGATGAGATAGAATTATTTTTTACGCCAGACCTACCCGCCAATGGAGAGGATTTTACGTTCTCCGTACTCGACGGACTTGGATCGGTAACAGATTTATGCGGCAATCAGGTAGCTGTTAGTAACATCACGGTGACATTAAACATAGGACTTGAAGCGGAAGTGAGTGTGACTGGCGCAAGTTGCAATACCTCGGATGGTGTGATAGAAGTGACTAATGTGACTGGGGGCACCATGCCATACACTTATGCATTAGATGGTGTGATGCAATCGAGCGCAACTTTCTCCAGCCTCAGTAGTGGAGAATATACGGTAACCGTGACGGATGATGACGGCTGTTCGACAAACCTACAAGTATCCGTAGATGGTGTCAATGGCGTGACATTCTCCGCTGGAACTGACGACATCTCCTGCTCGATGGAATATACCTTGCAGGCTTCCGTCAGTGATGGATTTACTGGCTCTTGGACTTCTTTGGACGATGTGACATTTAACAACCCAAGCTCACCGACATCCATCATTAATTCAAATGTCACTGGACAGACTACCCTAAACTGGGCAGTTACTGATGGTAATGGTTGTGATTTTGAAGAGTCTATTAATATTACGTTTACGAACCTCGATGCGGACATTAGCATTGGAGATGCCTTATGTGCAGGCATTTGTGATGGAACAGCTGAAGTGCAAAATATAAGCGGAGGTGCTACACCTTATATCTGCGACTGGGGTGATGGCTCTACGCCAAACGCAGCTTGCACGATTAACAGTTTATGTGCTGGTGACAATACTTTGTCTATTACGGATTTCAATGGTTGCGAGTTTGTATTTGACTACTCCATCAATCAGACGACGGAGTTCTATATCGATAGTGTAAAAGTAGAGATGGAGACTTGCAAGGGGGATTGTGATGGCAGTATTGAAGTGTATTGTGATGATGCTATATCGTATTCTATCAATGATGGATTTAGCTATTCTTCTACATCTGTGTTTGCGGGAGTATGCAACGGCTTCTATCCGATCATTGTCCGAGACGTTAACAATTGCGAAGCGACAGAGGATGTTTATGTGGGGTTTCCGACTCCACCTTATGCCAGTTTTGTAGTGACTCAACCTGTGGCACTTTGGAGTGACCCGGTATTTGAGATGGAAAATAATTCGGAAAACTATATCTCTAGCGCATGGGAATTTGGTTATCCATCAGGGTTGATATTCTCTACGGAAGAGAATGCCATCTACCACTCCCCTACAAGTGACCTTGGCGAATATCAAATTCAACTTGTCGTTGAGGATGAGATAGGATGTACAGACTCTACTTTGCGAACAGTTATCATCCGAGATGATGTGTTGATCTATATCCCGAATTCATTTACTCCAAATGAAGATGGCATCAATGATTTATTCAAGCCTGTGGTGAATGAAGCGGATCCGAATACGTTTGTATTCTCAATCTATGACCGCTATGGTCATCTAGTTTTTCAAACGAAAGAAATTGGCGCAGGATGGAATGGTTCGGGATATGACAATAAAGATTTCTATGTGGCGAATGGAGTATATAATTGGCGATTGGAATTCAAAGGCTTGCATGATTCGGATCGGTACGTGGAGGTTGGGAATGTGTTGGTGGTGCGGTAAATGCTTTGTCTTGGAAAGGGCTCGTGGATTTGGTCTGGGTTTTGTGGTTAATAACTGTCGTAGTAGATGATCCAATATACTTTTCAATTGTTATATAGTTTTGTTCTAAGACCTTATGGATTTAGATTTACTAATAAATGATTATTATTTACGGAGGCTTAAATTGGATTGTTTTGGGTCGTAATATGGGCTATTAGGGGGGTGCACATCGGTTACCTTTGTTCTTAACCATCTTTCATTGTCGGTATGATGCGTGACATTGCACACAATAATTCATTGTATTTGATAATGCTTTTAAAGAATTCTCTTTATTTCGTTCTTTAAATACTTCACTCATTTTATCAGCACTTTTATGAAATTCTAAACCTAAATTCTCAAAGTTTTTATCTCCAAATGATGCACACATTAATTTCATTTCTGTTGTCGAACCTAATTTAGAATATGCCACTTTCGATGCTTCATCATATTTGTCAGAAGATAAAAGAGTAATAATATTTTGTACTGCCTCTAAATGATCTCTCATATTAGCTAATTGATGATTTTTTTGCATTGCATTCAGTTTTAAAGACATTCTCTTATCATTTCCCATTTCTGGATTTTCAGATATTATAAATTCGGTTTCTTTCTTTTGCGTTTCCTTTTCGTTAGATTTCTTTTCATTACAAGAAGTAAAGAAACTTGCTAAAATCAAAGTCAGAATAATAAATGTTGCTTTTGTTGTTTTCATTTTTGTTAGGTATTATAATAAATCTATGATGAATTTTTGATTCGTCTCTTTGTTTTGCTTCGATTTTTTTAATGGTGTAGAACGATAGTCTGCGCAACAACACAAAATACAGCCAAATATACACCATATAACCCAATAGGAGCACTCATCAGAATACTTATTTCTGTGTTAACCCGAAAAATTCATCCATTTTTCAGCGATTAAGTAACACCAGCAAATTTGGGTTTTTTCAAACACCTAAACTAGGGTGTTTCTAAATCGGGGTTTCACGCTTTGCTTCCCTCACCCCCACTCGCGATTCTGCTGAGCTTGTCGAAGGGTTCATACAATGCACTCGTTTTTGTAGGTATAAAAGCGGGGTTGATTGGGAGGGGAACAAAATATTCACCCTAGTATAATCCCCCTAAATTCACTAGAAATATATCTCATCCTAAGGAAAACAACTAAAGTACTTGTTTCAAATAACACATCTATCCCGTACGCATTTCTTAAAGAGGATTGCCTATATTACTGAAGTTTAGTATTATTGAAACAGTAATTTGGTTTGCACTTAAAAATCCGTTGTTTACTAAATAGCGAATTGTTGTAATCGTGTTGTTTGCCCTCGCAATATTAGATATTTCTGTTAATTCTAAATTCAAATACTAAATTTATTCGATTTTCAATTCCCAATCATTTAGATCAAAGGTTTTAGGATGTCTTCGTCTTCTCATTTTCCGATAAAACCAAATATTTACTCCCGGTATTATTGGGAAGAATATGCACACGGTACATCCGGTTGTATTGCTTGCTTCAGGCGGGTATTCAATCGAAATTAAGTCATCTATCGCAATAGTCTTGTACTCAAATGTATCGATTACAATATAAACTGCGAATTTCCTACCATCTTTTCTAAAACTATCCAAGTATCGACTTGATTCAAAATATTCGGATACATATCCGTGCCTAACAATTGTCGTTGTATCATAGTGAAACACCCTAGGTTTAGATAAATACAAACTGTCACTAGTGATTTTGAGAATTGCATAACTTAATTTCTCTTCACCAAAATATTTAATCGAATCTGAAATGGACTTCAATCCAATCCAACCACTTTTAATAGTGATGTTCTTTTTCTTTTTTACAAGATGGATCTCCTTCTCGTTTTGTTGACTAATTCCGTTAAGCCCTATCATTAACAATATAGTTAACAAACATATAT
>JAJRRH010000201.1 GCA_024279715.1 Bacteroidota bacterium | reverse complement strand
TCTTTCGGTCGTGCCTCCCTCTGAATGACCCTTTGTATGTGGGTGTGGGATGGTGTAGAAGCACTTGCGATTCATTATTTGTAATTTATCATTCATAATTCATAATTAACCATTAACAATTAATTACCCATTTGATTTGAATAGGCTTTTCTTTGGCTTGTTGGGGATTCTTTCGGTCGTGCCTTCCTCTGAATGACCCTTTGTATGTGGGTGTGGGATGGTGTAGAAGTACTTGCGATTCATTATTTGTAATTCATCATTCATCATTTATAATTAACCATTAACAATTAATTACCCATTTGATTTGAATAGACTTTTATCTTTGACTTGTTGGGGATTCTTTCGGTCGTGCCTCCCTCTGAATGACCCTTTGTTTGTGGCTGATTCTTAATTCCATAATTCATAATTATTTCATTCAACGACAAACTGCACCGCATCATACCAAGCCTCACCGACCCATTGTAGCGTATATTGCCCCTTACTTAATGGAGGAATATCTACGCTGACTTCAAAAGAATCATTGCTACCTGTGGGCGATAGCGATTGACGATACACTTCACGCCCCATCATGTCATAAATAATAATTTGCGTATGCTCTTTGGCATAGGGCATAGCATAGCCTACTTGCTCAGAGAATTGTAGGTTCAAGGGTTCACCACTACGTACAGGGTTGGGGTATAGCACCATGGTATTTTCTAGGCCGATGATGATTTCTGGAATTCCAGTAAATAAGCAGCCAGGTTCTAAACAACCATCTTCATCAAGGCGGATGAGGATCATTTGTTGAACACCCGGATAATCAGGATCACTAGGTACTCTGTACATAATACCCGTAGCCACGAAGCCATTATCAGGCATTAGTTTAATGTCATGTAGAATATGCTTGGGCCAAAGATTGTCTACTAAAGGAACAAACTGGTAATAGTGAGACCAAACACTATCAAGGTTGGAAGTTAGTTTGCCAATAAAAGCTTGATTGTATGCGTAGCTTACATTATCTTCGTTAAAACCATGTCTACCTACGACAATAATACTACTGTCAGGTAATTCGAGTGCGTTAGTTGTTGATTTTGTAATATCACTCCAGTCGTATTTAATATCATCAACCACGGTATATCCATCAGTATTGTTGGCATCAATCAATCTTTTAAGCCAAAAAGGACCACGAGTAAAACCAAAACCGGGTAAGCCTAAATCAATACCAAAAACGACATAAGAACTGTCTTTAGCCTGAATAATAGGTTGACGAGATTCACTGTCATCTCCTCCAAATATATGCTCCCATTGTACATTTCCGATGCTATCTAGTTTTACTATTTTGATGTCGGTATGATTAGGCCCTGGGCCAAGATCAATTGAGGAACATAAAATAAGCCCACCATCAAAAGTAGCTTGACCATAGCTTAGATGGTACATATCTTCATAATCTTTGGACCATAGTATATTGCCTTCATGGTCTGTTGTGGTGACTAAGCCGTTTACACCGTCAAAAGTACCGTTGAATAGAGAGTCATTAATGTCGCCTATTGCAGCATATCCATCATGAAATGGAATGACTTTACGGTATATATGCCTTCTAATAGAATCGACTTTTATGCTTTTATTCCAAATAACGTCTCCGTTAAGGTTTATCTTCAACAAAGATTCACTTTCATTTACTGGATTAGTATTATTGAATTCTTTCATTGGGATAATAAAGTTGTCAATTTCTAAGATATTACCACCATATTTCCCGAAGTTTACACCTAGCTCAGGTAAAGATGCTGAGAAAAATATAGTTTCAAGTAGATCACCTTGAAAGTTGAATTTAAAGACAAACCCGTCTGGTTTAATGCCCTCCTCGTTAGTTTCGTATCCGATTACATAAATAGTATCATTAGCAACATGAACACTGGAAGCCTCAGTACCACCTTGAGCTAATTGTGGATTTTCATATATTTTTTGGAAAGTATTTTGAGAATAGGATAATATGGAGATGCAGAATAAAAATAGTGCTGATAAAAATATTTTCATAATAAATTGTTATAAAAGGTTGAACAATGAAATTGCTCCATTGTTCAACCTATAATTATTGATTAATAACGAACAATAGTAAATTTACCATTACCCATCTGAATACCATCTGCCATCAATCGAAGAAGATAAAGACCTTCTTTCCAGTCTTTGGTATTGACTTCGAGTAGGCCATGATGATTGAGTTTTTGCTGAAAGACCAATACACCTTTGGCGTCATATATTTCTATCTGTGCCAATTGATCGGCCTCTGTTGGGTAGGTTATATGAACTAAGTCTGAGGCAGGATTTGGACTTACTGTCAGTGCTATTGATCTTTTAACATCTTCGGAAGGATGTTTGCTATCGTCGAAAGACAGTGATTTATCTTGCGGTTCTAGCACTGACGGGTATTCATTAGTAAAAGTCATTGAGTTTTTTTTGGATTAAGATACAAATTTTAGCGGTTAGATTGTGGGCGTGAGATAAGAAAAATATTATAATAATTACAGTTCAAAGAATTGGATTAAGGTTGCGATTTTCTTTGATTTGTTAGGGATTCTTACGGTCGTTCCTTCCTCAGAATGACCCTTTGTTTGTAGCTGATTCGTGATTCGTAATTCATAATTAAATTCATTCCACCACAAACTGCACCGCATCATACCAAGCCTCACCAACCCACTGCAACGTATATTGCCCATTACTAAGTGAAGGAACAACCACTACGACTTCAAAAGAATCATTGCTGCCTGTAGGAGCAAGGGATTGGCGATACACTTCACGCCCCATCATGTCATAAATAATAATTTGCGTTTCATCTTTGGCATAGGGCATAGCATAGCCTACATGCTCAGAGAATTGTAAATTCAACGGCTCGCCACTGCGTATAGGATTTGGATAAAGCACCATGGTATTTTCTAGCCCGATGATGATTTCTTGGATGCCGGTATATTGACAGCCGGGTTCTAGGCAGCCGAATTCATCTAGCCGAAGGAGAATCATTTGATTAACAATAGGAAAATCAGGATCTATAGGCGACCTGAAGATAACCCCAGTGGCAATAAAACCATTGTCAGGCATGAGTTTGACATCATGAAAAACCTCACGCGAAAGTCCGTCAATAATGGGGGAAAGCGTATAATAATGTGTCCATAGACTATCTAGGTTGGCATCGAGTTTGCCGATAAAAGCGTAATCTAAAAGATAATTATCAAAGTCATAAAAGTAACCATTTCTCCCCACGACTATGATACTGCTATCAGGTAATTCTAAAACATTTCTTATGATTCTTGGTGCATTAGATACATCATATCTAAAGGAGTCCACTACCTCATAGTATGGTGGAATGGACGAGTCTATCAATCGTTTTATCCAAAAAGGCCCCCTTGCGAATCCATAATTAGCTAAACCATGGTCATATCCAAAGCTAATAAAAGATCCATCTTTTGCTTGGATAACGGGAACAGTTCCTTCAGTGTCATCTTCACCATAAGTATGTCTCCATTGTTCGTTTCCTATGCTATCAGTTCGAATCATTTGCATATCTACATGATTTGAACCAGCGCCAAGACGTATAGAACTGCCAAGAACAAGCCCCCCATCATCCGTTTCTTGCGCATAAAATAATCCATAAGAATCATCATATTCCTTGTGCCAAAGGATATTGCCATCATGATCCGTAATGGTGACGATGCCTTTAATATCATAAATAGAATTATTGATTAGAGAATCCGTAATATCTCCCACTATTGCATATCCATTATGAAAAGGGATGACTTTGCGATAATGATGTCTTCTCATGGGATCGGTAGTTATATTTTTTTTCCAGATTACGGTGCCATTGGTGGTTGTTTTAAGGAGTGAATAGCCTTCAAATGTAGGATTACTATTATTGAATTCGAGCATAGGTAAGATAAAGTGATCATCTTCAAGAATGTTTCCACCGTATCTGCCAAGATTAACATCCAAATCAGGGTTTTGAGAGTCAAATCTAATGCTATCCAATAGATTGCCTTGGAAATCATATTTTAAGATATATCCAATACTTCGTAAATCAACATCTACAATAGAAGGAATAACAACGTAAATAGTGTCTTCCTGCACATGAACACTAGAACCTTCAGCACCTCCTTGTGCATAAAACGGATTTGGATAAAACACAGAAAAAGTATCTTGAGAAAAAGAGTAAGAAGAAATAAATATTAGAACCAATAAACTATAAAAACATTTCATAACAAAAAGAATTAAAAGCACAATGGTTGGAAACGGTTCCAACCATTGTGCTAAGAGTTAATTAATAATGAACAATGGTAAATTTACCATTACCCATCTGAATACCATCTGCCATCAATCGAAGAAGATAAAGACCTTCTTTCCAGTCTTTGGTATTGACTTCGATAAGGCCATGATGATTGAGTTTTTGCTGAAAGACCAATACACCTTTGGCGTCATATATTTCTATCTGTGCCAACTGATCGGCCTCTGTTGGGTAGGTTATATGAACTAAGTCTGAGGCAGGATTTGGACTTACTGTCAGTGCTATTGATCTTTTAACATCTTCGGACGGATGTTTGCTATCGTCGAAAGACAGTGATTTATCTTGCGGTTCTAGCACTGACGGGTATTCATCCGTTTCACCAAGCAGGTGAAGATACCCGAGAGCCTCTCCATAGGCTATCCCTTCTTCATCATATATGCTCCATAGCAAATCTATCTGTGAGGCACTTATATTGTCTAAGTCAGACTCTATCGCTTCTTTGGTCTCCCACCATTGTTGTCTTTTTAAGTTTTGCATGGCAGCTATTTCACTGTCGCATTTGGCAGCATCGCCTTCGTTCATAGCTTTTCTAGCAAGTATTTCATGCGCCCAATCTTCATCGACAGTTGCTACAAAGTTATAGTATGCTACATAGTCAATTTCAGGATTGTCTTCTTCATCATTGATATCCGTAGGTACTGGATGCAGCATGCGATCAGTTATCATTTTTTCTAATCTCATTTTTGCTAAACTGCGGTGGTTTATTTCTAATTCAATCAACTGACGTAAGTTTGCATCACTATTGTTGTTTGCATTAAAGATAAAATTCATAAAGAAGTCAGACAATACGCTGGTATCTTCTAATGCAAGCATAACATCTTTTTCAATCGGGGCATTGGCAAGCATGATTTGTGTCAGGTGCCAAGGATCCATTGGTTCCATCCTGTAGATGGTCTTTTTGAGTACCTCTCTGCTCAGTGGAAACCGTTGCAGCAATAGATTTCGCAACGCAGAAGATTCCATGGGATTGAGTTTGGTGATGGCATCGATTAAATTGACCCCATCGCCATGATTTACAGTCAGAGAGTACAGGTATTTGGCATCTTCAAGGTTATTCATCTCCACAGCATGATCCGTCGTGAGTTGTGATAGACTTCGACCATCATCACCATATAAATCTGCTGCAAATCCACCATCCACAATACCACCATCGCCAGGAAAACCATAGTTAGATGGGCATGCAGTTGCAAATACAAAGTCTTCATTTAAGAATCCATTCGGCACAAAAGCATTCATATGATTACTTTGGCAATCGGGGCTAGTAACTTCATCAGACAGGTGCAGATAATGGAATAAGACATCGGTGCCAATAGTATATCCGTATTGATCTCTGATATACATATCACGATAGTTATTGTTGCATGCAGAGTTGGCAATGGAGAAGCTGTTGTTGGTCAATTGGTCTATTTCAGTAGCTTCCCCTTGCATTCTCCTCCACAAGCTATTGTCATGGAGGTAGATATCATATTTGTTATTTGAGAAATACTCACATCGAGCTTGCAGGCCGAATTGTTGGGTGTTTAACTCGGCATTAACATTTTTTACATAGACCCCGACATAAAAATCATCATGCCAGTTTCTATAGACAAGATTTTCAGACCCGCCACTGTTATCGAGGATGATTGCCGTCGTTCCTTTTCTCTCTATGCCTATGTGGTTAAAATGATTTTCTTCAATGGTATATCTTCCTGAATTGAGCATATAGCAACCATCAGTTTCACGATTTGTGTCGCCACTAATCACGAGATAATCAGGAACTTCAAAACTATTATGAATTATACGTCCTTCAATACTATTTATCACCATCATACCAGTTCTATTTAACCCAAAGTGCGTATCATCCACACTAAAGGTACGACCATTTTTGTATTTAATGTATGCACCGGTTGTCAATTCATTAAAGTAACTAGAAAATCCGTCAGCAGTGAGAACTCCAGTCACTGTAAAACTTGCATTGGTCGCATAGAGGCCATATCCACGATGATTGATATTATAGGTTGTATAAGGTGTAGTATTGCTAAATTTACAACTTCTTATCGGGATGCCAACCACGTCGTTCAGTGAAAGAAGTTTGTCGGGTTGAGTTGCTGGACTTAGTAATTCTTCATCTGTGAAAAAATTGGAGGCCATAAAACGACATCTATTATTTAAGTTTCCGTTACTATAACTTTTAAGATATACGCCTTTCTTATTGTTTCTAAAGTTAGCGCCAATTGCTCTCAATATCCCTCCGGCTTGAACTTCTATCCCTATTTTAGCATTTTCTATTGTACTACTGTTTGAGACTCTCATATACCCTTGATCACCATTGACCATTGGTAATTGATCTACAGAAGCTGTTCCTTTAATGACCACTCCTGG
>JAJRRH010000200.1 GCA_024279715.1 Bacteroidota bacterium | reverse complement strand
TTTGTCTCAAGATGCAGAAATCGTTATAATTGATACAGCTGGACGACTTCATAATAAGGTAAATCTGATGAATGAACTTTCTAAAATTAAAGGCGTGATGAATAAATTAGTGCCAGATGCTCCGCATGAAGTATTATTAGTGTTAGATGGATCTACTGGACAAAATGCTTTCGAACAAGCCAAGCAGTTCTCGCAAGCAACAGAAGTTAGCGCTTTGGCAATCACCAAAATAGATGGAACAGCCAAAGGTGGCGTAGTAATTGGTATTTCGGATCAGTTTAAAATACCCGTCAAATACATTGGGGTCGGTGAAGGAATTGATGATTTACAGTTATTCGATAATGTTGCCTTCGTGGACTCGTTGTTCAATTAATTTGTCTCTTTTTCCGTAATTGGGGTTAGCTTACATTTCTTTCGTGAAAAACAATACCAAGCTCCGACAGTTCTTTTAGTACAGGAAGGTAGATGTCTTTATGGATAGGTAGATGTACTCCTTTCATAGTCATCGTGCCATTAAGTATGTGTTTTATTGCGATGGCGATAGGAAGACCAACTGTTTTTGCCATTCCAGTATATATCTCATCCTCGCCAATGGCTACCATATGGGACTCCAAAACATGTTTTTCGCCATTGAGAATATAGTGAAACTGATGCCACATCACAATCATATCTTTATCCCCGGCGTCTAAGCTTAATTTTTCTTCCATTATTTTTTGAAGAGCCTGAGCGGGAGTAGCCTCGTTTAAGTCAATTAGCGTCTTGTCAAATATGCCAAGCCATTTTAGTTTCTTAAAGACCTCGCTGTCAGTTGTGATAGACAGTCTTTCACAAAGTTTATCTTCAACTGAAATACCTGTGTTATATGTGAGAAAAGAATTTAAAAAATCTCTTTTTGTCATGGTCGGAACTCCTTCTAGATTATAGGTATCGTCCGTCATTCCAAGTTGTACAAAACTATCCCAGGCTGCGGCATATCCCTTTTTTCGAAGTGTGCCTCTGTATATAGTATCGATGTTTTCAAGTCCGTAAACGGCTCGATACTTCAAAGAATCTCGATTAGCATATCCTTCAAAATCACTATACCCCTCAATTTTTATAGTCTCAGTTCGCTGGAAAAGTTTGTGATAGGGTATGTATTTGTATTTGCCTTTGCGAATGTATTCAGCTGCTCCGCCTTGCCCCGCAAGTACAACGTTTCTTGGATTCCAAGTGAATTTATAATTCCATGGATTATTGTCCGATTCAGGGGCGACAAGACCTCCCGTAAAGGACTTGAATCCTTCAATAACACCTCCACGTTCTTTGATCTCATCTAGAATCTTCATGGCCGACATATGGTCAATGCCTGGATCTAATCCCATTTCATTTAGTACTATAACTCCCGCTTCTTTGGCGGAATCATCAAGTGCTTTTATCTCCTCTGTGACATAGGACGGCGTGATAATATTCTTCTTCAAACGTATGCAATCTTCTACGACACCAATGTGAAAACGAGCAGGTAGCATGGATACAATCAAGTCATGGGATTCAATAGCTTCCTCTCTCTCCGTAGGATTAAGCGCATCAAATGATTGGGCAACACAATTATCCAATCCTTGAATTCGCTCCTCTGCAAGTGATAAATCCCTGTCTGAAACAGTAATAGACCAGTTTTCTTGAATGGCATGGTCTCCCAGATATTTTATTAGTGAACTGCTTGAACGGCCTGCGCCTATTATCAGGATTTTCTTCATAATTAGTTTTTTTTACTAATAGCAAAGAACTATTTATTTCAAGGATAAACCTAAGTAATAAATAAATATTATGAATTTATATTTGTCAATAATTACATGTAAAATTAACCTCCGTATGGTCATTGATGATAATTGATTACCTTTACCAAAAAGAGAGTTTCAATGAAGTTTATAGTAAAATGCTTACTTATCTTTGGTTTCTTTTTAACACTCATACAGTCATGTGTTCTAGAGGAAAGGTATCATGTCAATAATGACTTATCAGGTATTTATGAAGTATCTTTTAGTATGAAAACCGATGGTGAAGAGAGTGAAGAAAAGGATGTGGAAGAGGAAGATAAAAGTAAATTTGAAGAATTGATTGTAAAAATCAATGATACGGATGGGGTAGATGTGGTCTCGAGCAGTTTAAGTGAGACGGGGTTTGACATATCCTTGAAATTCAAAAATTTAAAGTCGATAAACTCTGTCAATGAAACAACAGCTGATGAAAAAACACCTGCTATATTTTCATTAAAAGACAATAAGCTTTTTTTTATTATGAATCTGCCGCAAGATCCTGAGAAGGACTCTAAAATAAACAGTGAAAAATGGCTTACCCATAGAGTCATAGTAACTTTTGAAGATAAGATGAGGCGAGTAAGAAGTGATGGATTTAAAAAGATTGACAAAAAGACATTGATTTATGACAGCTCTAAATCAAACGGAAATAGTGAAATTTCCTTTTCAATAAAATTAAAGAAGTAAGGTGAAGTATAAATATCTATTTGAACCATTAGATCTTGGTTTTACACAACTTAAAAATAGGGTTCTGATGGGGTCAATGCACACAGGACTCGAGGAAGAGAAGGATGGTTATCGAAAAATGGCGAAATACTATGCCGAAAGAGCGAAAGGTGGTGTTGGACTCATAGTTACTGGGGGTATATCTCCAAATCGTGCCGGAAAGATAATGCCTGGATCGGCTAAGTTAAGTACAAAAGGGGAAGCTCTGAAACACAAAGAAATTACCCGAGCGGTTCATAAGGAAGGAGGGAAAATATGCATGCAAATACTTCATGCAGGTCGATATGCCTATCATCCGTTATTAGTAGCCCCTTCAAGAATTAAGGCGCCAATCACACCTTTTGCTCCTTTTGCAATGTCTCTTCGGACAGTTAGAAGCACTATAAAGGACTATGTTAATTCTGCAGTTCTAGCAAAAGATGCGGGCTATGACGGTGTTGAAATCATGGGTTCTGAAGGTTATCTAATTACGCAGTTTTTGGTCGCTAAGACCAATAAACGAACGGATGAATTCGGAGGAGTCTATGAAAATAGAAAGCGTTTTGCGATTGAGATATGTCAAAAAATGAGAGAGGCTGTTGGTCAGAACTTTATTATAATTTTCCGATTATCTATGCTTGACTTAGTCGATCAAGGTAGTACATTTGAAGAAATTAAAAGCCTTGCCCTGGACCTTCAGAACTCTGGAGTCACTATTATCAATACCGGCATTGGTTGGCATGAATCTCGTGTGCCTACTATCGCTACCATGGTGCCCAATGGTGTATTCACCAATGTGAGTCGTGAAATAAAAGACATCCTCGATATTCCAGTAATAACTACCAATAGAATCAATAGTGCACCAATGGGTGAAGAAATTCTAGCAAGTGGAGATGCTGACATGGTATCCATGGCTCGTCCATTCTTAGCAGACCCATACATATTGACTAAGTCTAAGGAGGGGAATGAGAATCTCGTTAATACTTGTATTGCTTGTAACCAAGCTTGTTTGGATCATATATTTAAGAGAAAGACCGCTAGCTGCCTGGTGAATCCACTAGCTTGTCGTGAAACTGAATTTGAACTAAAAACTACAACAACCCCAAAAAACATTGCTGTTGTAGGAGGCGGACCAGCAGGTATGTCAGCAGCTTATACACTTGCTGAACGAGGCCACAATGTCGTTTTGTATGAAAAAGAATCCAAGATTGGAGGACAGTTCAATCTCGCCAAAGTAATACATGGCAAAGAGGATTATGGTCAAACGGTTCGATACTTTGAGCAAATTCTTACCAAGCTTAAAGTGGATTTTAAGTTGAATACACTATTTGACCTTAACCTTATTGAGCAATACGATGAAGTGGTCGTTGCCTCTGGGATAGTTCCTAGAGTTCCCGAAATCGTTGGAATTGATCACCCATCTGTGGTGAATTATGTGGATGTTCTTAAGTCAAATGTTAAGATTGGAAATAAGGTTATTATTCTCGGTACAGGTGGAATAGGAGTGGATGTGGCATCGCATCTCCTTCATGTTGATACTGGTGATAAGAGAGAAAGCTTTATGAAATTCTGGGGTGTAGGAAGCACGAAAGAATACGCTGGAGGACTAGTGCCTGACCATTCTCATCAACCGATTCGTGAGATAATAATGTTTCAAAGATCACATGGAAAACTTGGCGCCCGATTAGGGAAAACTACTGGCTGGATTCACAGACGAACACTAAAACTCAATAACGTTAAAGTAGAGAGTGGGGTGAAATATTTGAAAATTGATGATGATGGATTACACTTTGAGCAAGATGGTGAAACGAGGTCGTTATCTGCGGATACCATCATTAATTGTACTGGACAAGTGTCCAATATTAAGTCTTTCAATGGGCTTGAAGACAATGTGAAAGTGCATTTAATTGGTGGAGTGAAAAATGCTCGAGCCTTAAACGCGCAAAGAGCCATATTTGAAGGTTTTGAAATAGGAATGAAACTTTAACGTCTTAAATCCGAATGATGCATTAGAACTTTCTATTACGAGCCCAAACTACTGCAAAATATACCGCTTTGCTATCTTTTCTAATTTAACCATGGCGGTGCTATGCTAAAATTAGTAAAAGTTCATATTTTATTGTAGTTTGAACTCTTGTAACAAAATCCCAATGCATAATTCGGGTTAAATAATGCTTTTTGAATAGATTAATTTGTGTTTTGTCCTCTATTACAATACTTTTACCAAGCTAAATCATTTGATTCATGAATAAAACTTTACATTTTTGAATAAACCCAGGAAAATGAAAATGTTATACGTATACGTAGGAGGTGGTATGAAGCACACTTCTGTGCAATCAAAAATAGTAACTAAGATCCGTTTTTTTAATGAGAATGGAATGGATACTCATGGTGTTTTCTTCAGTTTGCAAGTAGATAAGGAGCATGATGTTAATGACAGGATTAAATTAATTCCTGTTAAGAAACCAACGGGGAAGTATTTTCAAGGCATTGCAAAACAAAAGAATAGCATACTTACTGCTATGAATTATATTGAACGTCACATAAATGAATATGATGTTATTTATATGCGTTACCCGACATCGTCCTATTGGTTGTATAAGGGGATTAAGAAGATTGGACATAAAGTAGTATTTGAACATAATACAAAGGATCTTGATGAAGCAATAATGCGAGCTAAATCTAATCCCTTCGGATGGAGTCCTACTAGTATTCTCACTTGGTTACAAGACAATAAATACATAATATGGGTAGAGAAATTTTGGGCACCAAAAGTATTGAAATACACGAAATTCGGATTGGCTAATACCCACGAAATTGTACAGTATAAAAAAGATATGGCAATTGGTGACTATAAGTGTGAGTTGATAACCAATGGGGTTGATCTTACAAAAATAGCAATGCGTCCACCTGTCCAATATGACGGTAAGAATCTTTCGTTATTTTTGATGCGTGGCGCTCAGGGCGTTGTGCCATACGACGGGACAGATAGATTGCTTAAAGGAATGTCAAACTATACGGGGGATGTGAATGTTACGTTGTATTTTATTGGTGCGCAATTTCCAGAAGAAGAGCGAATGGTAAGAGAACTTGGATTACAAGACAATGTGAATTTCACAGGAAAACTCATTGGAGATGATCTTACTAATGCTATCGAATCATTTCACCTAAGTATCGGAACTATGGCAATTCATAGAAAAAGTCAAAGGGAAGGTTCTGTTCTTCGCGTCAATGAATCACTTTGTCGTGGTATTCCTGTGGTTGTTGCGTACGAAGACATGGAGCTTAATTCTGACGAAGGATTCAAACCGTATTACTTAAAGCTAGCGCCAGATGATTCAGTGATTAATATTGAAGATATATGTCAATTCGCATCTTCCGTTTACTCTATTCCTAACAACAATGAAAAGATCAGAGCACTAGCGGAAAAGCATATTGACTATAATATCAAAATCAGCAAGAGTATAGAATATATCAAAGAGGTTTTTTCATAGGCCTTCTTTCTACGATCATTAACCATAATCTAATTACCAACTCTTGTGACTCGCATTTATAGTGAAGTTGAAATATCTTCGATGAGGATAGCTTTTGAAAAAACATGCCGTTAAAGGGATGGAGTAATGGAATTACACCATACGTAAATTTAGAGGTGCCCGTTTTCTCTTCTTCTAGAATGAAACTCTGTTTATTTACCTCTTTAATTCCTAGTAGATTCGAAGCCAGGTGAAGAAGATTGTAATTGGTGTTAGTGGAGGATAACTG
>JAJRRH010000199.1 GCA_024279715.1 Bacteroidota bacterium | reverse complement strand
TAATTCTAGTCCAAATAATGCTTCCTTGATCGGTGCACTTACCATTTCTACAATCTTCTTCGCAATTTCCACAGAACCATTATGATTTTGCCCAATTTCGCCAATGATATAAGTTTCGTTCATATTATTTTGTGTATTTTTTTATCTGGCTCTTCATTATCGTGAGCAGGTCATTCTCTTTGACAAAGGAAAGAAGATTTGGGATGTTTTGAACTTCCGTTTTTAAAGAGGAGTATATATTTTGCCCTAATTCAAAATCATATTTGTCATCTAGCGTAAATCTATATTGGTCTATATTTTCATCTGTAAAGGGCAGGTCAAGCCACTGGCAATTATATTTGTCAGGATGCCCGTACAGGTAATTCGTGACATGCTCGAGATAAAGACTGTCTTTCGTTTCTTTCAACACGCTTTCCAAAGCCTTAAGACTTACTCTCTCTACATAAAGTCCAAGATGTGATTTTATCGTGGGATTTCCACCGGGCATTCGATAGCTAAGGTAGTCTATATTTTCAAAATCAGCACTCATTACTTCTTTGATGCCATCCATGTTTAGAAAAGGATTGTCACTACAGATACGAATCAGATCTTGCACTTGATATTCCTTGGCGCATTCTACAAATCGTGACACAACGTTATCTTCGCTGCCACGAAAAACTAATAGGTCCAATTCTTTACCCTTTTCAGCAAGGGTATTGTCTTTTTTAGAATTCGTTGTAGCAAGGATGATTTTAGTGTCTGGAAAAGTAGACTTAAGATTGCGCACAATTAATTCCAATATCGTTTGACCTTCATGAAAATCGAGTAAGACTTTATTGGGCAGCCTTGTCGATCCACTACGAGCTTGGATAATTATACCTTGTTGGTTCATGCTACGAAGTAAACTATTTTTTAAATAATAACGATGGAAACCTATGATAAGATGAGAACGTCCTATTGTCAGAATCTAAACTATGGATAGCTTTCATTACTTTATCTTGATTAAATAAAGCAGAAAGTAATAAATAACATATTTGTAGGTGGTGGCAATATTACTACATTTGCGAGAGAAAATTATCGGAAAATGAAGAAGACAGTCTTAGCTAATATACACGAAGCCCTCGGGGCAAAAATGGTCGATTTCGCGGGTTATTATATGCCAGTAACGTACAGGGGAATAAACGAGGAGCATCTTCAAGTAAGAGATGCTGTTGGGATCTTCGACGTAAGTCACATGGGTGAGTTTTACGTCAAAGGCAAGCAAGCTGCTGATTGGGTGCAGTATATGACTTCCAACGATGTGACCAAATTGGTAGATGGCAAGATACAATATTCATGTCTTCCGAATGAAATAGGGGGTATAGTAGATGACCTGCTTGTATATCGAATCAATGAAGAAGAATACCTTCTAGTAGTGAATGCTAGTAATATAGAAAAGGACAAAGCATGGTTATTGGAGCATAATAAATTCGATGCGACACTAACAGATAGATCGGAGGAGCTTTCACTCTTTGCGGTACAAGGACCGAAAGCGGCAGAAGCATTACAGTCGTTAACAGATATGGATCTTGCGGCAATGAAGTACTATACATTTGAAATAGGCACATTTGCGGGAGTAGAAAATGTGATGGTGTCTGCCACAGGATATACTGGTGCTGGTGGATTTGAGATATACATGCCCAATGAAAATGCGGAACAGATATGGACTGCCATTATGGAGGCCGGTAAGCCACAAAGTATAGAAGCTATTGGATTGGCTGCTAGGGATACACTTCGGCTCGAAATGGGTTTTTGCCTTTACGGAAACGATATTGATGATTCTACTTCTCCGCTAGAAGCTGGTTTAGGGTGGATAACCAAATTCAATGGCGAATTTATTAATTCAAAAAACTTGGCTTATCAAAAAGAAAAAGGAGTAGGCAGAAAATTAATCGGATTTGAACTTCTCGATAGAGGCATCCCCCGTAAAGAATATGGGTTGGTGAATGAAGCTGGCGAAGATATCGGAGAGGTAACTTCTGGTACGATGAGTCCTTGTCTGAAAAAGGGAATCGGAATGGGTTACGTAAAACCTGAGTACGCCAAATCCGGAACAAAAATCGGTGTGAAGGTGAGAAATAGAGTGTTGAATGCGGAGGTAGTAAAGTTTCCTTTTTATAAGGGATAAATCATTATGCAATCCATTTTTGACTGGTTGCCTGAAGTGCAATTAACTTTAGAGGAAGATCGGTTTACGATACTTCTAGCATTCGCATCCTTATGTATACTTATGGTTGGACTGCGTGAGATTACGAAAAGAAAAAGTGTTGGTACATTGGATGATGGAGAAGAATTTTTGATGTAGCGCTCCTATGATGCGTTGCTTCAAGAGAAAATAACCGATGCGAAGGAGGAAGGTGTTTTAGTGTCTCGACATGTTGATTCTATTAACCCGACTTATTTGCAAAAACAAGTTTATTGCATGAATACTTCGACAAGCTCAGCAGAACTGTGAGTTGGATTGTGGGAAGCAAAGCGTGAAATCCCGATTTAGAAACACCCAAATTTGGGTGTTTGAAAAACCTCAAACTTGCAGGTGTTACTTAATTACTGAAAAATTGATGGATTTTTCGGGTTAAGTCTTCTGGGTTGAAAATGTTGACACTACTTTCTGTTTTGTTCCTACTTAATAGTGATGTTGTTAGTAGGACTTAACCCTAATTAGTTCATCCTTTTTTTTGAACACTTCTTGAGTAGATTTAGTTTTTTTGCAAATCCAACTATCCAACGTACCTTGCGCCCACCTTAGACTAGCACAATTACCATGCGTATCGACCCCAATAAAAAACATGTAGAAGTTTGTATTACCCCGGAGAATTATAGTCTCTATGAGGAATATAATGAAATTGTAGTCGTAGTGGATGTATTAAGAGCAACGTCAGCGATATGCACTGCCTTCGATTATGGTGTGAAAAGCATCATTCCTGTTCCGACCATAGAAGAAGCGAAAACGTATAAAGCCAAAGGGTATATCGTAGCAGCAGAGCGTAATGGAGAAGTGGTGGAAGGATTCGATATGGGCAATTCGCCTTTTGGATTTATGCAAGATGACATCAGAGACAAGACAGTAGTGCTTACCACTACCAATGGTACTAAGTGTATTAATCTGGCAAGGAATGCTGGTCAAGTAGTCATAGGTTCGCTGATGAATATTGATGCTTTATGTGTTTGGTTGAAAAAGCAAAATAAGGATATTCTTGTTTTGTGTTCTGGGTGGAAAGGGAAATTTAATCTTGAAGATAGTATCTGTGCTGGAGCTATCGTAGAGCAATTGTTGGAGTCAAAAAACTATCAAGCGGTAGAAGATTCTAGTATTGCTGCCAAATTTTTATATGCACATTCTAAGCAAAAATACTTAAGCTTTCTCAAAGCTTCTTCTCATAGACGAAGACTTAAAAAACTTAACTTAAATGCGGATATAAAACTATGTTTGATTCCGAATCAAAGTGAAGCCATTCCTGTCTTGAAAGGAGACGAATTGGTCAATGTCAATGTGAAAAAACCCCGAGAATTTGGAGTGGTCTTTTAGGTAATTACTAGATTGATGTTTTTTAAAGGTAAGGAAATAATATTGGAAGACCTTGCCAATGGAATCTATATTTTTCAGTTCTATAATAGAGAAATTGTTCTGGTGGGTAGTACCCCCGTCGTGAAGAAGTAGTGTAGTGATTACACGAATTTTCGCAAAGTCATCATCACACCAAAATGTAATCCCTCATGGGTGTTCACAAATTGTAAGGTGTCATCCAATGAATTCAAGGTGATGTTATAACTTGTGGTGTATACTTTAAATGGATTATTTTTTAACCCAGTATACATGTCTTCGGTAATGTCCACCAACGGAAGAAAAGTATCTTTTAGTTGCTCATATTCTTTTTCGGTAATAACACTCGAACCTATACTCCCCTTGCGAAATTTATCCACCCATTCCCTATCTAAAGTGAGTGTTCCACCTGCTAATCCGATGCATAGCAGTTGTTGAGTAACAGCAAGATGCCCCAAGTTCCATAGAATGGAATTGGAGAATCCTTCTGGAATTGTAGTCGCTTGTTCAACCCGCTTTATTCATGCAAAAACGAAGTGCATTGTATGAATACTTCGACAAGCTCTGCAGAACAGTGAGTTGGGCTGTGGGGAGCAAAGCGTGAAACCCCGATTTAGAAACACTTAAATTTGTGAGTTTGAAAAACCGCAAATTTATTAGTGTTACTTAATCGTTGAAAAATGGATGAATTTTTTGGGTTATAGTTCAAGCCTTTGATAAGATTGAGTATGTTCGACCTAGTGATACGTAGTATTTCTAGATCTCTTTTTGTGGTTGGTTTCATTTTATTCTTTTGTGGAATTTCGTTTATCTTCTGGAAGACTCAGACTCTGTATTAAAGAAAAAAACTATTGATAATGCTTAAAACGGATCAGAATATTCAGGGTTAGTAATAAATTCTTCATCCGTCAAGGTATTCAGAAACGCAATAAGGTCTTGAATATCTTGATCGGTAAGTGCTAATACGGTAGCCATAGTGTTGAGGATTGCAGGGTCTACAGTGGGGGAGTTGTTAATTCCTGTATTATAGTGATTGAGTACCTCTTCAAGTGTTTCAAATCTGCCGTCATGCATGTATGGTGGGGTTAAGGCAATATTTCTTAATGTTGGCACTTTGAATTTCCCACGATCTTCTTCCGCTTCTGTGAATTCATAATAACCCATATCGGCGAATGTTTCATCCAGTCCATTGTTCATATACTCGTTGTTTTGAAAATTAAATCCAGAGTGACAATGCGCACAATCGGCACCTGACTCATCCGGGAAACCAGGCGTGTATTCAAGGTAAAATAAATCTTTCCCTCGTTGTTCACTTTCTGTAAATTCCACTTCGCCTAAAAACTCTTTGTCAAACTTAGAATTGACAGACACGATAGAATTCATGAACTGCTCCATAGCGAGTGACATTTTTTCAGCAGTGATTTCTTCAGATCCAAAAGCTCTCTTAAACTGATCTTTGTACATCTGTGTGCCTTCAAGTTTCGCTATGGCATTCTCGAGCGTCTCATTCATCTCTAAAGGATTTTCGATCGGCATTAAGGATTGGTCTCTGACGAGGTCGGCTCTTCCATCCCAGAAGAAACCATTTTCATTCCAAGCCATGTTAATCACACCCATTGCTTGTCGTGTACCTTCAAGTTCTGCTGTTCCAATACTGAACTGTCTTACATCGGAAAAGCCATCCGCTTGTACGTGACAACCAGCGCAAGCTAGAGTGTTATCGTCAGATAGTTTTTTTTCATAAAATAACATCCTACCAAGTTTTACTCCCTGTACTGTCAAAGGATTGTCAGTGGATAAATTGGGTGCTGGCAGATAGCTATAGTCCAACTCGTATGGGGTGGTATCATGCTCGATGACGGTTATCACAGGTTCAATAGTATCCTTCTTGCAAGATACGACTGCGGTAAGAGTCAATAGGAGAATAATTGTATTGTACATTCTAGTTTATGTCATGGTTGAAATTTTTGATCGTTAATAAAGTCTTCGTCAGATAGGGTTTTTAAAAAATTCACGAGATCCGTTTTTTGTTCTTGGGATAAGTATAAATTTTGTAAAATAGCGTTGGTGTTTGGGTGATTTTGAATGCCAGTACTGTAATGTTCTATGACTTCTTCAAGGCTTTCAATAGACCCATCATGCATGTATGGAGCGGAATACTCTACATTTCTTAGAGTAGGCACTTTAAACCTTGCAATATCTTCTTCCAGTTGCGTTAATCTATACCTGCCCGAGTCTTGGTACACTTCGTAAAGACCGTTATTCTCGAAACTATAATTTGTAAAGTTAAAGCTTCCGTGACATTCTGAACAATTCGCTGCACCGTTAAAAAGATTCATTCCATTTATTTCTGAAGGACTAAGAATACTATTGTTGTTTTGGTAATAATATTTATCATAATTACTGTTGCCACTGATGATGCTTCTTTCGAAATTAGCAATAGAGCGAGTAATCACAAAAGGGTCAAAGCCTCTTCCATACGCCAAGTCGCTTAATTCTAGAAGTTCTTCATCTTGATTTAATCGTTCTGCAATTAGGATAATATTAAAGTCAAATTCATTATGCTCTTGAATTGGAATAGCAATCTGGGTCTCTAACGTGGCAGATCCACCTTCCGTAAGAAAGTAGGGGTTGTATGCAACATTGGTCAGCGTGGGCGCATTCCTTTTGCCTGGAGCGTTATCTACCCCCGGTGTGAAAGCGACATCGTCTGCAAAAGCATTGGATTGTATATGGCATGTGCCACAGCTAATAGATTCATCTCGCGACAAAGCTGTGCTGTAGAACAATTTTTTTCCTAATAACCAACGATTATATGTATAGGTATTGTCGTCTGGAAATGAAATTTCAGGAAAACCCATAGGTATTGTTATCTGCGAAGAGGGTTCAATATCTTCAATAATAACGACGTCCTTTTTACACGAAACAGTTGCAAGAGCAAGAAGTAAATATGATAGAAACTTCCCTTTCAAGATTATTTTACAATAAATCGCTTCGTGTTTTGTGTGCCTTTACTATCTTCCATACGGATGAAATATATCCCTGCATTAAGACTCTTAGTGTCCACGATGTTTGTAGAAATGTTAAACGTTTCAGTCTGTATCAATTTACCAAGAGTATCAAAGATAGTAAATGTAACGTCTTCATTGTTGTCATTTTGAATAGTGATATTCAAAGTGCCATCTTCTACTGGGTTTGGATACACTGAAAAAGTATCTGTAATGGATAATTCCTCAATGCCAGTAGCTACTGCGCCTGGAGAGAAGACATCACTTTTTGCATTTGTCAAAATTTGGATGGCTTTAGAATCTGTAGCACTATGGATTATTGCGCCACTTTGGATGTCTACAGAATTAAATAGTTTAGTATAGTCTGCATCGACCGCAAATCGCAGAACACCATCTTCGGCAGTAGGGCTATTCGTATAATCAAGATTGAAATATCCATAATTATTATTACCCAATGCATGAACTTCATAGTCGAAGATAAGAGCGTCTCCAGCCGCACCTTCAACCGCTAGAAATCTATATCCAGAAGCCCAACCCCAATGCATAGATGGATTGTGAAAAGCCAATGGATGACCCCCCGGATACGAAGCCGGATCAAGATTATTTACAGATTCTGGAACGCCAAAACCTATTTGTACACTCTCTATAATGTTGATATCCCACATTCCTAGGGAATATTCATTGGCTACATTTGGCTGTACAAGAAGATATACGTCTGTCAAATTTGTGACCATACCTCCATCATGGGTGATGGTGATTTCTGAAAGATAATATTCAAGTCGAGTGACATTGATGTTGTAGTCACCATCCACTGTGGTTGCTTCATCGTATGCAAACTCTAGATCATTTAGCATGTGATTGAAGTTTATTATCACTTCGTTTTGCGCATTGGCAAAGGTGAAGCTGAGTATCGAAAGGAATATAAGTAAAGTTTTTTTCATGGTATAAATTTTATGTAATTTGCTCAAATATAGGTAATTATTCGTGTTTAATAAAATGAGAGAGGAGCGTTTTTTTATGGAGGAATGGATTCCTATCGCTGCTTATGGAGTGTAAGACATGTGTAGTCAGGTCTTTACGACTTATTTGTGGTTTGATTTAAGCAGGGTTGCCAACAATAAAACACAAAGCCTGCGGTAATAATTCGACCATAAAGCCACCTGTACCTATTAGCTCTCCATCCGCCTCTATCGAAGGATTACTTTGGTCTATTACTTCTATTGATATTTTATTCGTTTTATGGACGTCTACCTTTTTGTGTGTATTTAGTTTGCCATTGTATAGTTTATTGATATTAAAAAACAATGATAGAACAGAAATGTCTTTTACTAATGTGATGTCAAAGAGTCCATCTTGTGCGTCTGCTTCGTGCGTTAAGCGCATACCGCTGCCGCAATATTTACCTAATCCAACTATAGACATTAAGGATGAAGCGCTGAATGATTCGTCATTAAAAGTAAAACGCATCTTGCTCTTTCTGAAATTAATCACCCCAAGAATAGAAGCAATTAAATAGGCCGATTTGCCATATTTCTTGTGCTGTTCAGATTTTTCTACCACAAAACTATCATAGCCGATACCGACTAGAATGTTAAAATAATGAATCTTGTCATTGCAGATGGTTTTACCAATATCCAGTCTGGTGGTTCGATTGTTATTGATTATCTCTATTGCTTTTTCTGTGTTTTTTGGAATGTTGTTGTTCTTTATCCAGTCGTTACCTGTACCTACGGGGATGACGCCGATTTTTATTTCTTCGGGGGGGATAATCTGTTGTTTCAATGCTCCGTTGGTCACATGATGGAGCGTGCCATCTCCACCGACGCTGATGAAGTTCGTATAGCCTTCAGAGACGCCTTTTAGTACAAGAAATTCTTCATGTCCTCGATACTCCGTGAAGTAGACTTTGTAAGGTGCATCCAAATTCTTGAGCAAGGCAAGGGTTTTCTTCTTGCGCTTAGCAACGAAGTTGTTTCCTGAGGTTGGGTTGACTATAATAAACCATGCGTTCCCTTTTTTCATTGTTTATTAGAATAAATCCAAAGGACTAATGGTTTTGAACTCTTGCCATAAAATTCTCTTGTTGCTAGCTAAAAGAATTTTTTTGTCAATTGTTTTTATAAAAACTTTCATGTCATTTGTGGATTTCACTTCGTCATTTTTTACCTCGACACTAATTATTTCCCCCTTTATGATGAAGTATAAAATCTATTTAATAAAATATCGGACTAGGTAGGTGATGAGAAGTATATCGTGCTAACGATTCACTATCCAATCACTTTCTCTACCAAATCCACAATCTCCTTTTCCAATGTTTCTGTCTTAGATTGCAATTCACGCCCCTGACTTAGAATATCCGCAACGAAGTCTTTGTCATTCAAGTCGCCACAGTTGATCTTCACATTCATAAATGCACCAAGCACACCTGCACGTGCACATAGAGCGCCTACACCCGCATCTGTTATGGAGTTGGGGTTGCCATTTTTTGCCATTTCAAGCATCACCTCCATGCTGTCATAACATGTTTTCATCACTTCAAACGGAATTTCAATAGCGTATTTTGTCGCTTCTTGTATTGCTTTTTTTCGTTCTTCTTTTTCTTGATTGGTCGATTTTGGCAATTGAAATGCACTCATTATTTTGTTGAAGGCATTGGTGTCTTCATCGACTAAGAATAATAGTTTTTTCATATACGCTTGACCACGTTCTGCCACTTTCGAAAACTCTTCCCAACGGTCGTCCCATCCACGTTTGTTGGCTGATAAGTTAGCGACCATCGTGCCGAGAGCAACTCCCATCGCGCCCGCATAAGCGGAGATAGATCCGCCACCTGGAGCTGGACTTTCAGAAGCAGTCTCTTCTACAAAATCTTTGATGGATTTGTCAACTAATAATTTACCTCCTTTTTTTTTCATCATGTACTCGATAATTTTTTCTTCTGGGTGGAATGGTTTTAAATCATCTAAGCCGAGGGACTTAATGGCGATTTTTATCTTTTCTTTTTCAGAAATGCCCAACGATCTTTTCTGCTTGGTAAGGAAGTGGTCTGCTGCATCGAGCATGGCTTGCAATGGTATTAATCCCACTAGTTCTGACCCTGTGACACGCACACCACGGGCACGAGACTTCTCTACTGCTTCATCAAAGGCGATATGAACTGGAGTGATAGAAATGTTTGTAAGATTCAATGACAACTGTGCGATACCATATTCTTCAATATACCAGCCGATGCCTTTTACAGCCTTTAATGTGCCTGGGATTCTCACCGGATTGCCGTTTTCATCTTTCACGACTTTTCCTGTCAGTCCCCCTTCTTTTTTCAATCTTCCTGCTTCTCGTATGTCAAATGCAATGGCATTGGCTCTTCGGCTTGAAGTAGAGTTGAGGTTAACGTTGTATGCGACGAGAAAATCCCTTGCAGATATTGCGGTTACACCTGATTTTTTTACAGAACCCTCAAATTTGTCAGGGCCAAAATCTGGTTTCCATTCAGGCTTACTTATTTTGTCCAACCCTTCGTATTCTCCTGATCGACAATGTGCAAGATTTTTTCGTTCGGGGCTAGAGGCTGCATTTTCATACAGGTAGATCGGGATGTTTAATTCCCGTCCGACACGCTCGCCAAGTTTTTTGGCATACGCTGCTGTCTCTTCCATGCTGATGCCGCTGATAGGAATCAATGGACATACATCTGTAGCACCCATACGAGGATGTTCGCCACTATGCTTCGACATGTCAATCTCTTCTTGCGCTTTTTTAATCAAAAGAAAAGCCGCTTCAATAGCTGCCTCTGGCGGCCCTACAAAGGTGATTACCGTTCGATTAGTGGATTTCCCTGGGTCGATATCCAATAGGTTGACACCGTCTATGTCATTGACGACATTGGCTATTCTTTGGATCTTGTCCATGTCTCTCCCTTCGCTGATATTGGGTACGCATTCTATGATTTGTTGCATTGTGGTATTGTTTTTTTTATGGGGTGAAATTAGGTAAATATTCTGTTTTGATAAAGGATTGGTGGTTGAAACATAGTTTTTTCATGCTAAGAAATAGAATAAATACATTGAAAATTCTCTGTGCTGCTAACACAAGTATTTGGAATTCCTACTAACACGTGACATTTTGCCCGCTGTTATTTATCGGTTGTGTTTACCAGCCAAGTATCAGGCTTCTACAACATAAACATATTCCCGTTGACTCTGACCCTAGTTGTGCTTACCTGCCAAATATCAGGCTTCTACAACTATGTCTTATTTATTTACTAATTCATCATTGTTGTGCTTACCTGCCAAATATCAGGCTTCTACAACTAGATATAAGCAGGGTTGGCATAGAGATGAGTTGTGCTTACCTGCCAAATATCAGGCTTCTACAACTTCACAATTTTTGCCTATCAATATTGATGTGTTGTGCTTACCTGCCAAATATCAGGCTTCTACAACAAAGGTTTAGATCAAGAACTTGCGTCTGAGGTTGTGCTTACCTGCCAAATATCAGGCTTCTACAACCAGAATCATATTACCAATAACGGAGGTGATGTTGTGCTTACCTGCCAAATATCAGGCTTCTACAACCTACCAATACGTAAATCGCATAAGTTCATAGTTTTACTATGGATAGGTAAGCGTATAAAATCCTTTACTAAAGGCAAAGATAGTCCAAAAAAGTTCATTTTTTTAATCATAGTTTAGTATTAGGTGATTTCAGTTAAGATAGAATTAAAAACTCGATTAAGAAAAGTTGCTATTTTTTCATCACTTTTTAGGGAATAGATCCTTGAAAGATAGTTAAAG
>JAJRRH010000198.1 GCA_024279715.1 Bacteroidota bacterium | reverse complement strand
TGGCCAATCGAAGTTATGATATTGCAATACGAAAACTCTGTGATGAACTTAATACCACAGAAACCATATTTCCGCGAACTAATTTAAGGATGATCTTTAAACTGGGCTCAATGTAATTTCCGCGAGATCAGGTGGTCTGATACTATTTTTTTAATATCAGAAATTAGAATATGAAAATTTTTAAGAGAGATTTTTATATTTTTTATTAATTCTTAAACAGGAGTGGTGAAGATGAAATACTGTAAATTTTTAATGACTTGTTTTTTAGTAGGGTTTGTAAATCAAACACTTGCGGAAGAGACATATGAGCTATTTGTAACACCAACAAATAATCTATCCACTATGGGTGATGCAAAGATGGATGAGTTTGAAAAACATCACAGAGGTATCATTGTTGGAAGAGTAAAATATAATGCGAATATTGGTGGCAATCTAAGCGATCAAACCAAACTTAATATTAATTTGAACTTTATGAATGAAAACATTGAGTTAACTATTACCAGTGTAAATTTAAAGGGTGATAATTATTCATATTCTGCATCAAACTCAGAAAGCTTTGATCATCTTAATATTGTAGAAAGCAATGGATCAATACTTGGTTCCTTCCATTATCATGGTAGGTTATACAAATTTTATCCGTCTGACAATGGAGATACTGTAATCATTGAGATGCCAAGTGATATGAAGGATCATTCTCCCGATTATATCGCCCCTCCAAGCTCTTTTGATCCTCTTTCAGACACCAAAGATACCAGTAGTTTCACGGATTCCGAATCTGAATATACTGTGATTGTTGCATACACTGCTGCATTTGCAAAGGATACTGGGAATGTAGATGCTTATATGAATTTGCTGGAACAGGAAACCAACCAATCCTATATAAACAGTAAGATTAATACTCGCGTAAAAATTGTTCACTACTATCAAACTGCTTATCCTGGTTCAGGGATTTTTGTTCCTAGCGGAGGAAGTCCTGCAATAGATTTGAGGTTTTTCTCTGATACTACACGAATTGAAACTCAAGAATTTAATAACCTAAGAGACCAACATAATGCTGATATAAAAATATTGCTAGTTGGTAATAAGGGCTATGGTACTCAATGTGGGAGAGCTGATGCGATTGGTGCAAATGAAAGCAATGCACTTGCAGTCGTTATAGAAGATTGTGGTACTGGGTTTTATACATTTGGCCATGAAATAGGACATTTGTTTGGTGCAAGGCATGCATTGCATCAGGACCCAGTTGATATATTTGAACCTTTCGAATTTGCACATGGCTTCTGCAGTGAAACTCCAGGTACATTCCGTACAATAATGGCTAGAGGTAACTGTCCTGCTGGGTTTAGTAATCGCTTCCAACTCTGGTCTAATCCTGATTTGAGTTTTAAAGGTCAGATTACAGGTTCAGAACAATTCGAAAACAATGCCAAACTTCATAATATACGCGCAGCAAATGTCGCAAACTTTAGACAGGAACCACAACCAGAAGGGATAGTAGATGCTTGTCAAATAGGTCATTTTCCAGAGGGGTCCCTAAAAGTAGATGAAGCTGTTTGTCTACCGGATTTTTCGAATGGGGCTCAATATCAATCTGAGATATATGTACCAAATAACAAGGTGGGTAGTACCCTGGAAATCATCCTGAGCCATGGCTCTGGAAATGGTGATTTATTGCACCGATTCGACAGCAGGCCTTCCAGAACTATATTTGATCATATTTCTAGCAATCCTGGAAATGAAGAAAGAATATTAGTTGAGAATGTACAAGAAGGCTGGAACTATATCCATGTACGTGCTAATACAGAATTTTCAGACGTTACTATACTCGTGAGTTATGTAGAAGATAGCACTCCCCAACTCCCGCCATCACCAACAACGTCTGATATTCAGATCATGGATGCTTGTCTGGCAGATCAGACACCTGTAGGAAATATTGAGTTAATTGCTGGAAACGCAGTCTGCTTAGAAGATGTTTTCAATCGAGGTTATAGACAAATGGCTCTATATGTAACTGATGACAAAGCAGGTAGTACTTTGGAAATACTATTAAGTCATGGATTTGGTAATGGCATTCTTTTACATAGACATGGTAGCAGACCTAACGGCCCTAAATTTGATCATATATCCAACAATTCTGGAAATGAGGAAAAGATATTAGTTAAAAACGTAAAACGAGGCTGGAACTATATCCATGTTAATGGAGATCCATCATTTTCAGGCGTTACTTTACTGCCACGTTACATTGAGTAGCCTTCAAAGGTTTTGAAGTTGTAATAAAAGTAGGTTAAACCTGTGTCCAGCGGTTCGACATCATGGGATTTTGTTGATGTTGAATCATGGAATTTAAGTTTAAGTTTAAATCATGTAGAAGTGGTCTTTAGCCGCGATTCTTAAGTATCCAAATCATGGCTAAAGACTGCTCATTGAAAAGGTTAAATAATTTTCACGAAAACTCTTAAATAAAATTTTCTAAAATATCAACAAAATAAGCTTTTTTTAACTGATTTATTAGGGCTGAAGAAAGACTATTTGTAAAACATTTATTTAGTTAATGGAGATACCATTATGAAAAAAAATAGATCAATAATACCTGAGATCTTAGGCCTTGCGCTACTTTTTCTATTCTGTTTATTCAGTTCTCAGAATGCAAGCGCACGCAGTTGTCCAGTGAATGTTACAGATGCAATACAAGGAGGCCCCGTTCCCAATGTCGATCCACCTGCCCCACAAGGCACACCTGAACTAGATATTGACAGTGTATTTAGCTTTGTTCAGCAAAACGATATTAGCTCTATTAAAGAGCTATTGGATGTACTTCCAGATCATATGAAAGGACATTATGCCTTAGTTGAAAAAAGCCGTGCCCTACATACATCTACACCAACAGAACCGAGCATAATGATGTACAGTGTGGATGGCACCTTTTTACTTAATATTGTTGTCGACCCTGATCAAGATCGGTATGAAGTACTTGATATGGCATATCTGCAAGATGATGATGACGGTGCTCGTAACGGCGAATGGCGTTTTGCTTCTCTTGATTTTCGCCAAACCCCACCTGTTCTAACTGATGATACCAATACTGATATTAACAGTACTTGTTTTGATTGTCATGGAAACCCATCCGAAGGTAAACCTCCTCGTCCGATTTGGGGTAATTATCTTGCTTGGAATGATATTCTGGGTGATATTAAAGGGGAATCTTCAGAAAAACTGGAGCAATCTGAAATCAATGTCCTTACAAATATCAAAGTCATTCAGGCTACACATGATCGTTACCATACTATAAAATTTGGTTCTACAATAAATGTAGGACAATCCTTTCTACTTCCAGATTTGAATTATCCCTATGCACTGACCAATTCAAATATGGAAATAGGAACTGCTTTAGTAAAAAGCATTGCAACACGCATGAAAAAATCTTCTAAATATAATGGTTTGCGTGAAGAATTGTTTTTAGTCAGTTATTGTCAAGGAAATAATCAGCTTGATGAGACAGATCAGAATCAAATACGTAACGTATTAGCTGAATCGGGCGTTAATGTCCCTTTGAATGAGCAACTTCATCGCAAACATTTTTATCAGGCAATGGGTTTAAATTATGGACACGAAACATCAATCCCCAATCTATCTACAGACCCTTTCCAAAATGGAGATGATAGATATAATTTAGTCAGTGGAGATATTTTCACTGTAGTAGATGGCTATATTATTCATGAATTGATGAACGAAAGCCCTCAATTCAAAACAGTCTTGGATACTATACTTGATTTACCACAATATTCTCCATGTAATGAACCATTCGGTAAATTATCTGACAACCTTTCTTATCGGCATCACCAGCTTTATGTTTTGAAAGGAATAGCACGCCAAGAAGCTCGTGAAAATTACTTTGCCTCACAAAATTTTCGTATCCGTTATAAATTCTAGGGAGGCACAAAATTCCCCTGAGATTTTTCTTCAATCAACTGTGCAAGAGAAGGTAACTTGAATTCGCCACTGACTCTATCTCGAATGTAATCATAAGTTCTCACCTTCAATTTTTTAG
>JAJRRH010000197.1 GCA_024279715.1 Bacteroidota bacterium | reverse complement strand
CCGAAATATTGATAACTCGATTCATTTTCAACACAATAATTACTTACCCAGCCATCTGTCATCTCAAAAAAAGTATCTTGAGCACCAACCATGTTGGTGCTCAAGATAGATAATATGATTAATAAACATTTCATATCAGACCTATTTAATCGTGATGTTTTCGACAGAGTAGGTTTTGCCATCAATTCTTATTTCACATATATACGTACCTGATGTGAAATTAGCATTCCTCATTGCATCGATGATGACTTGATCTTCTTCATTGAAAATTGCCCTACTGAACACCTCTTTCCCATTAACATCAACAATCCGAATCTCACCTTTATTAAACGCTTTATCAATTCTATACTTTATGGTGAAGTAGTCCTCTGCAGGATTAGGAAACACCTCTAGCTGACCATTATCCTCCCTGAACTCTTCCATCTTAGGTTTGAATACGTTGAACGTTTTATTGAAGTCGGGTAAATAGACAGGTGCTACGTCCACCATTTCATCATTCATTATTAACAAGCCCTTTGCCTCTGAAGCCACTCTATCTCTAACCTCGGTGTAGTTCTCGAGAGCTACAATATCTGGTTCATTTAAGTTAGTGAAATCTTTACCTTCTAGCTGCCAGTTATCCATCATTTGTCTATAACTAATATATCGTTCTAGCTCTTCCTCATCATTGGATTTCAATTCATACATGACCTGCATGGATTCTAACAACGCATCACCTAGATATTGCTGTCCGAAAGCATCATACAGTTCCACTAGCTTATAGTCATTTTCTATATCCCCAGTATTTGACAATAACTCTACTAGTTCTTGTTGATTTTCAACATTCATTTCTTCTCTTAAAAGCAGGTGTTGTATATTTCTAGTAGCGATATCTTCCTTCATCTTATAACGATCTTTCTGAGCTTGTAGAAATTCCTTAGCCGACATTTGCGTCAATCCTAATTTTATTTGCTCACGCATATAATCAGGAAGAGGATCTGCTCGTTCGTCCAGAGTAGTCGATATTTCTTTTGATTTGGCAGCATGTGGGTTGGCAACCAGCACATCCCGAGTCATGGCTTTGGTAAATCCTGACTCATTATTAATGAGCTCCTTGAGTACTTCTTCAGTAATATACCCAGCCTTGGACATCAATTCCAAATAATTTGTCCATACCGTTGTGTTACTAGTAGCAGCCACATTGGTTTGCAAACTTTGAGTATCTCCACCATCAAGAACCTGTGCCATCTGATATTCTTTTTCCTCTTTATTGGTTATTGCTGCTGTTCGGGTATTGCGTTCATTTGATTCGTCAAGATCAATATTACTCCCACAGCTACCTATTTGACTTGGATTAACTGCATCCAAATTAACATTAACATCCAAGTCAAACACCTGTAATGGAAAATGTGACGGGTCACCAGCTTTATATCTGTAGTTTATATAATCTACTTCATTATCGATATTAAAGAAATTACTTGCCGTAAAAGTATTGAAGGCAAGGTCATTTGGGGCAAACCCCTGATCAAAAGCAATTCCTGCATAATCAGTATTAAAACTCCCTTGGGTCATATAAATATCAGCTCTATTCATCTCAAAATCGTTGCAAGTGATTCGTAATCCATTATGAGTTTGAAACTGATCGTACCTATTTTCACCAATAGATTCAAATGCTACAGTAAGGTGCTTGAATGAATTTTTGTAAATCCTCTCCGTCTCACCATGGTCTGTATTTGCTACAATACCAATGGCAGTACCATCTAACAACTCTGTACTATTCTCAATAGGAAAGAAACTATTCTCCTCAACAATATATCCTTTGACATTATCCCCTAGATAGATGCCCACGGGCCAATTATTCACACCTGGCGTTGCGTTATCATAAGGGGTCACTTCAAAGTCATTGAGCCATATTTCAGGATTGTATTGTGAAGCAATATACACTCCTCTCCAGCATGTTTCAAAATTTGAGTTTTTTATTTCTGAGATAAATTTTTTCACACTTTTACCAATTATTGATGTAACCAAAAGAAGTGTTATTAAAAAGATATTGTATTTCATCTTGCCAATAATATACCTCATTAAGAACAAAATGATATTTTCTATCAAGAATTTGAGTAGAATTGCCAGGCAACATATTCATTTGGGAATTAGAGTTTGACATATTATTACAATAATCTACTATTTGTTGCGCCATATCACCTCCATTAACATCTGTATTACCATTTCCATCATCTGTTTCAGTAAAGTTAAATGGCTCTACTAAACTTTTCTGAACATAGTGTATGTTTATCTTTATTGTTTTATCAAAAGTAAACTCATCAGTAGTATATAGAGCTGTTTCCGTTGTACACGGCGGAATAGCATCATCAGGTGTTGAGGATAAAAATGTGTTATTATTTTCAACTTGACAACTCCATTCAGATTGCCCTTTCGCACTATTCGAGTTATAAAAAAGCAACATAAATACACATATAACTTTAACTATATATCTTGTCTTGTCTTGTCTTGTCTTGTCTTAAGCTTTTCATTATAATGGTTTTTTAAAATTAATAATTGTTGTTTTATTATGTGGTTTGAACCATTCGTGTCAGATTTTCCCTGGTTCATAGAGTTATACAAAAGGAGGTCGTTTTATTGCGCTCCAGATTATCGGCTGTAATGTAATGATATTCTTTTGAATTACAAAGTGATTTCTCTAGTTTGTTTTTCAACTGGGGGGAGAAAAATTGGGGAATATTACAGTTCTACTAGTTACAATTACGAATTGTAAGGGCGCTATCACGGTGCTACTTGGTTACTTTGAATTTAATTCTAAAAACCAATTCCTCCATCCGCCTCCCCGCACCCTTGCATCCCTAAAGGGAGCCTACACACAAGCCACATTCTCAATATCAACAAAATCCCCATTAATAGCTCAATCGCCACAAGTCGAGCCACCGTGCGCAGACACCCCTTTAGGGGATGGGGGTGTGAGAGGGGCTTCATCAACACACCAATCCTCATGCAGTACCACCAAGGCATTGCCTTGGCTCAAATAAGAATCCTTACGCCTCTTCGTACCTCCCTAAAAAATCAATCCTCAACCCCAATCCGCTCCACATAAACCGTCCCATCTTCAAATAACACTCCCAATCCTCACCAATTTTTAGTAAATTCGTAATTCAAAACACCACAAACACAAAACTAACCTGTCATGCAAGAAAACGAAGAGAAACTATGGACTGATAGATATCTCAATCACAGTACTGGATGGGATATCGGCCATGCCTCTACTCCCCTAGAAGAATACTTTGACCAATTGACAAATAAGTCCATGACCATACTTATACCCGGCGCAGGCAATGCACATGAAGCCGAATACCTGCATAAGCATGGATTTACCAATGTCGTTGTATTGGATATAAGTGCCGTGCCATTACAATCCTTTGCCGAGCGATTGCCTGATTTTCCAAAAGAACATCTTATTCAAGATGATTTTTTCAAACATAAAGGTCAATATGATTTGATCATAGAGCAGACGTTTTTTTGCTCCTTCCCTCCCACACCAGAAAGAAGAAGAGAGTATATGAAAAAAATGCATTCGCTGTTGATTTCCAACGGCAAATTGATTGGACTATGGTTTTGCTTTCCTCTGACGGACGACATGGTAAAACGCCCTTTTGGAGGATCCTTAAAAGAATATGAAAAATACCTCCAACCCTATTTTGACACCTTGATTTTTGAACCATGCTATAACTCTATCAAACCAAGAAGAGGCAAGGAATTATTCGGTATATTTAGACGTAAAGATTAGCCTTAATTGATGTCGTCTCCCCGAAGTTCTCTGAATCTCTTACGGGCTTCAACTCCAAATAAACTTCCAGGGTATTCCATGATTAGCTTCTTATATAGAGCTTGCGCTTTTTCAGGGTTCTTGAAATACTTCTCTTCCAATTCTGCCAATTCATAGATGGCGTTATCCGCAAGGATATCATCAAAGTAGTAATCGATTATCTCTTGCAAATGACCTGCTGCCACTTCCATATTCCCTCTTTTTATTTCAATCTGGTATCGAGAATAGAGTATTTCATCCTCCAAAGCATGCCCTGGATATCCATTAACAATAGAATCTAGAGTAACCAATGCCGCATCATATTGATTTTGAAATAGCAATAAATCTGCACGAGCATACATTTTCATTGGATCCAGGATGGTGTCCAAATTGAGGTTGTCCGTAATCAAAAGAGATAGGTCTATCGCATCGTTGGATATCAACTTAGAGGTAGAGGCTTTTAATACATCCAACTGTGCTTGTGCCCATTCAAAATCACCGACATAAAATGATATTTTGGCGTTGCGGTATTTTGCTTCTGCCCCCAACAAATCGTTCTTGAAGTCTTTCTCCACTTGCGAATAATACAGTGAAGCATCCCAAATATATCCAGAAGCAAGGAGTACATCCGCAAGATCTAGTTTGCAATATGCCTGAAATTTTTTCTTTATTCCTGGTTGATTTATTGCGTCGTGTAACAACTTAACAGCCCCTTCCGAATCATGTAGATATTTGAATTTCAACTTTGCTTGTTCTTGTAGCAGACGCATAGATTCGGCAGTCATCCCTAATTCAGCAATCGTTTGCGTATATTGCTCGTCTAATAGTCTTACCTGTTCCTCATTGGTTTCGTACCCACTTTCTAATGCCTTCAGAGATGACGACAATGCCATCATTTTTGATATTTCATAATATTTACCAGACCGACCTTTTTCACTCACATATTGATAGCATTTTTCAGCCAGTCCATAATCTTCATTATTAGTACAAAGATCTGCCAAGGCTATCAACCGACTGCCATCGCCTCCCGTTCTTTTATCTATGGCTTTGGTTTGAATAAAAGCGGCATTAAAATCCTTCTTTTGTGTGAACAGCCATATTAGAAAATTATAATATATCTCCTTTCCAGGTTGTTTCTGTATTCTAGACAACAGACCTTCTTTGAGTACGTCTATATTCTCTTCATCCGACTCGAAGTCTATGGATCGGGAGAGCGCATTCTGAACAGTACGCATGTATGCTTCATTGAAGCCTATAAGATCCAGATATTCACTTATCATCCGTTTGGTGTCCCCCATCTGACCATATAGTGTTGCCATTTCATAATTAAATGGATAGGTATCCCCAAGTATTTTCTTGCCATTAATATATGTCTCCATGGCATATTCCATCATATTTTGCTTTACGAATGCCTGTGCTAGGTTCTTTACTTGTGATTTATTCTTTCCTACTTTTGAAATCGCCTTCTTACACTCTTGATCCGCCTTCGATTCATTGTCTTCTAGGGTGTAAATTTTTGCCATATCAAGGTGCAGCTCTAGGAAGTCTGGCATCTTCTTTTGACGCTTATTGATGATTTTTTTTGCTTCCTTATACTTCTCTAAATGGGTGAGGATATCTAAGTAAACGGTATAATTCTTCTTAGTGGGTTGTTCTTTGTAGAACACTTCATAATATATCTCTGCTTTTGCGTACTCTTGATTATTATAATATTGCTCTGCCAATTTGAGATCTGCTGCAGTGGTCTGCCCTACCCCTATGATGACCGTCATACCCATGACTATCGTAAGAAGAAAACTTCGCATGTTTTTTATTGATAATACCATCAACTATTGTTCCTTTTTGGTCAATTGCTCCAGAAGACTATCTACCTTAGGAGTCATTTCAGCGTGCTTCTTCACGCCGGTAGCAAATTTACTGTCCGCTAACTGCAAACTGGCGATTAACTCCCGTACTGCTTTTCGCTCTGTCTGTAGGCACGACTCAATAGAGTCTGCAGGAATAGAAGTCCCAGATTGCAGGTCGGATTTGAGATTTGCCAATTGCTTATTGCTATAATCTATCTCCTTGCGAAATATCTTATTTTTGTCTATTATATTTTTGAACACATCGCTTGCTGACTTATAATCTCCAAGAAAGAAACCATCTTCTTTGGATATCGTATCTTTCTTTTGATTAAGGATATTGGCTAATGTACCCAACTTCACTTTCATAGATGCTCTTATATTACTGAGAGAATCCACATTCCATCGCGTGTATTGCTGTACCGCCTCGTCTAAGTGTATCTGCAAGCTGTCTACCACTGCTACTTCATGACTGTAGTCTGTATTGGTCGTACACGAAACACTCATGAATGAAGCAACGAGTATTAAAAATGATGGGTAAAACAAATATTTCATTCTAGATCTATTTTATAAAGTGCCGAATTGGTTATTCTCAATCCTTTTGGTTTTTAGTGGTGTAAAAATACAAAAAACCATGCTCAAAAAACACACCAACCGATTTGGTGTTCTATTCAATCATATCAAACCCAGTAAAAGGACGCAAAACTTTAGGAATAGTAATACCTTCAGGCGTTTGATTATTCTCCAATAGCGCCGCTAATATTCGTGGTAATGCTAGAGCGCTACCATTAAGAGTGTGTACTAATTGTTTTTTATTGTCTTTGTCCTTGAATCTAAGTTTGAGTCGTTGGGCTTGAAAAGTTTCAAAATTAGACACAGAGCTGGTCTCCAGCCAACGTTCTTGCGCTGCAGAATAGACTTCCATATCATAAGTAAGTGCTGCTGCAAAACCAGTATCTCCACCACACAACCTGAGTACTCTATATGGCAATTCAAGCTTTTTAAGCAGGCTCTGCACATGCGCAGACATGGCCTCAAGCGTAGCGTAGGATCTTTCGGGATGCTCAATGGTCACAATCTCCACTTTGTCAAATTGATGCAATCGGTTCAAGCCCCGAACGTGCTTGCCATAAGAGCCAGCCTCTCTCCTAAAGCATGGCGTATATCCACACATCTTGATGGGTAATTTTTCTTCCTCCACTATCTCCCCTCGATAGAGATTGGTGATAGGCACTTCAGCAGTAGGTATCAAATATAAATCGTCCTCAGGAATATAGTACATTTGCCCCTCTTTATCAGGCAATTGACCTGTCCCGTATCCTGAGGCTTCATTGACTACCAATGGCGGAATAACTTCTTGAAATCCGGCAGCAATGCCTTCATTGAGAAAAAAATTAATCAACGCCCTTTGAAAAATCGCTCCTTTGCCAAGATATACAGGAAATCCCGCACCTGTTATTTTAACGCCCAATTCAAAATCTATCAGATTATACTTCTTCGCTAATTCCCAATGTGGTAATGCACCATCGTAGAGCTTTGGCATCTCACCCCATTCATATATCGTTTCGTTGTCCTTCTCATCATGACCTTTAGGCACACTTGCGTGTGGTACATTTGGAACAGTATAGAGTTTCTGAATCAGCCCCTCTTCAATACTCTTCATCTTTTCTTTAAGAGAAGCTATCTCTTCCTTTAATGCTGCTGGCTTTGACTTCAACACCTCTGCCTCCTCTCGTTTTCCGCTAGCGAATAGCTCCCCTATTTGTTTGGCAATGGCATTGGTTTCCTGCAAAAGTGCATCACTCGCCTGTTGCGTTTCTTTACGCTGGTCGTCCAATGCAATAATTTCTTCAAAAACACTTTCTGCTTCAAAACCACGTTTTTGTAGCCTTTCGATGTATTCTTTTCTTTTATTTCTTATGTTATTTACTTCTAACATGACTCGATTTTTATCTTTGATACACTTACATACGCTCGCAAAAATGGGAGTAAAACCACATCACCGCCTATGATATTAAACAAAAAAACTCCTGACCTTATGAAGCCAAGAGTTCTTTCAAAATATATTATTCTCTATGCTTCAGCGATTACTGAAACATACGATTTGTTATTTCTCTTTTTCTTAAACTCGACTTTTCCGTCCGTTAAAGCATACAAAGTATGGTCTTTACCAATACCCACATTTACACCTGGGTTATGTTTTGTACCTCTTTGTCTTATAATAATGTTGCCTGCAATTACTATTTCGCCGCCAAATTTCTTTACGCCTAATCTTTTACTATGCGACTCTCTTCCGTTTTTCGAGCTACCTGCTCCTTTCTTATGTGCCATTGCTTTACTTTTTTAAAAATCCTTGTTATTCTTTTCCTCCGTCAAGTTCGTCTTGCCATTTTTTCAATGCATCCCACTCTCCATCGTGAGCCATTTGTGCTTGTTTTGGCCATGTATCCGTAACATGTTTCCCTCTTACATCAGTAATTATCTCAGAGATTTTTTCTGAAGATGTTTTTGCCAATTCCGCAAATGTATTAATTCCAGCTGCATTTAAGGTTTCTTCGATTTTTGGACCGATACCTTCTACTTTCTTCAAATCATCTTTCGAAGACTTTGTTGCTGCTGCTTTCTTTGGCTCCGCCTTGGGCGCTGCTGTTTTAGGTGCTTCTTTCTTAGCTTCTACCTTTGGGGCAACAGTTTTTGGTGCTTCTTTCTTAGCTTCTACCTTTGGGGCAACAGTTTTTGGCGCTTCTTTCTTAGCTTCTACCTTTGGTGCTGCTGCTTTTGGTGCTACTTTCTTAGCTTCCACCTTTGGTGCTGCTGCTTTTGGAGCCACCTTTTTAGGCGCTGCCTCTTTTTTAGGAGTTACCCTTTTGGCACCAGTGGTGATAATTTTATCGATCTCAAGAGAAGTCAACGCTTGACGATGACCATTTTTCTTCTTGTATCCTTTTCTTCTTTTTTTCTTAAACACGATTACTTTATCGCCTTTAAGATGTTTGACGATTTTGGCAGACACTGCTGCTCCGTCTATAACTGGGGCGCCAACACTTACTTTACCTCCATCGTCGATAAGCATAACATTGTCAAATTGGACTTTGTCACCTTCTTTAGCATCGATACGATGAACATAGAGTTGCTGATCTTTTTGTACTTTGTACTGAAGCCCTGCTATTTCTACTATTGCGTACATCTTTTTATGAGTTTTTAAGTTTATTCCCCTCTTTTAAAAGGGGTGCAAATGTAATTATTTAATCAATACTATCAAACGTATTTGACAAAATATTACATACCGTCAAAACTAATTTCCTTTATAGACGCAAATATACACCAAACGTTTGGTGTTTAAGGCGATTTAATAGATATTTGCGAGATAACAGATATACTATGAAAAAGACCTTATTCCTTACCTTTCTACTTGCTATCACCTCTTCGGTTTTCGCACAAGACAAACCAACAAAGACAAAGGCTTACGAATTTGAAGACGTAAAGCGAAGTTTTTCAACCAAAACAAAAGACCAATGTCAGACTGGCACTTGCTGGAGTTTTGCCACCACTTCCTTTATAGAATCAGAAATTCTACGACTTGGACATGGCGAGTACAACATCTCAGAGATGTACAATGTACGTATGACTTACCCTAAAAAAGCGGAGAAATATCTACGATACCATGGCAACAACACTTTTAGCGCAGGCAGCTTATCGCATGATGTGATGAAATCAATAGATGAATTTGGTCTTGTTCCAGAAGAAGCATACATGGCTAGAGAGTCTGAAGAGGAAGACTATAATCATGGAGAGTTAGACAATGTACTGAAAGCCATGATGGATGCCGTGATTAAGAATGGTCATATTACAGACCATTGGGATGAGGCAGTAAATGCTGTTCTTGATGTATACCTAGGAGAAGCTCCTAAGAGTTTTGATATCGACGGCAAGTCATATACCCCACTAAAGTTCAAAGAAGCACTAGAAATAAAGGTAGAGGATTATGTGAATCTGACCTCTTTTACCCATCATCCTTTTTACGAAGAATTTGTACTTGAAGTGCCTGATAATTTTTCACAAGGCACCTTCCATAACGTAAAAATGAAGGAACTTACGGCGACCGTCAAAAACGGGTTGAAACACGGGTTCACTATCGCATGGGATGCGGACGTGAGTGAGGCTGGGTTTTCTTTTAAAAACGGTATAGCGATTTTACCAAAAGACAAGACGCTGAGAAGAGGACAGTTATTCAAAGAAAAGGTAGAAGAAATCACACCTACGCAAGAACTAAGACAAGAAGGCTTCGATAACTTTGATACCACCGATGACCATTTGATGCAAATCACGGGACTGGCCAAAGATCAAGATGGCGTAGAATATTTCATCATCAAAAACTCTTGGGGCACGGACAATCCGTATGACGGCTACCAATACATCTCTATTCCGTATTTTGAAATGAAAACGATTTCTATCTTACTTCATAAAGATGCTCTACCTTCAGACATATCAAAAAAACTAGAACTATAGTTAGCGTAAAGCACACTTCACGAAGATAGTCCTAAATGACCCTATTGGGTGATTTTCAATTTATGATTATCTTCACCACGAAAATAATAAGAAGTTATGGTTGGAATAATAATGGGTAGCAAGAGTGACCTGCCAATAATGAAAGAGGCCGCAGAGATACTTAAAGCACTGGAAGTTGACTTTGAAATGACGATTGTATCTGCACACCGAACACCAGAACGGATGATGGAATACGCTCAGAATGCATACCAAAGAGGCATCCGAGTAATAATTGCTGGTGCTGGTGGAGCTGCTCATTTGCCGGGGATGACCGCTTCTTTTACCTCCGTACCTGTCATAGGCGTACCTATAAAAAGTCGAAATTCTATTGATGGATGGGACTCCATCTTATCTATCCTACAAATGCCTGGAGGAATACCCGTAGCTACTGTTGCATTAGATGGCGCCAAAAATGCCGGTATACTTGCCGCTCAGATACTCGCCACTAGCAATGATGAAATCTATAGTCGCCTTCGGGAATACAACGAATCGCTGAAAAACAATGTCCTTAAAACTGCTCAGGAGTTGTAATTTTAAACCTGACCGCTCATGAAGATAAAAACCATCTTAATTCTTATCGTACTATTCAGTACACATCACCAAGCGTCTGGTCAAGCAAATATAATTGGTGCGAGAAGTACTGGAATAGGAGGTGTTTCAACCACACTGACTGACCTTTGGTCTTCCTTTAACAACCAAGCTGGCATGGCTGACCTCACGACCATAGAAGCTGGAATAGCCTATGAAACTCGCTTTGCCCTTAAAGAACTTTCAACCAAAAGCTTTGCTGTCGTTCTACCCACAAAATCTGGTGTTTTTGGATTTGTTGCATCTACCTATGGATTTTCAGATTTCTTAGAATCTAAATATGGTATTTCGTATGGCCGATTGCTCGGTGAAAATATTCGCATAGGCATTCAATTGAATTATCAAAACTTACGACTTCCTAGCAGATATGGTAACAGATCAAATCTATCGGGAGAGATAGGTCTGCTTACCAATATCACTGACAAACTAACCATGGGGGCACATATTACTAACCCAGTTCGGCTTCCACTTACTGAGAACCCTAATGAATACATCATGAGTACCATTAAGATAGGGAGTCAATATCAGTTTTCAAAAAAAGTGATGGTCGCCATGGAAGTTCGAAAAGCTACGGATTTTGAATTTATCTTTAATGCTGGAATAGAATACCTCGTAAATGAAAATATAATTCTTAGAGGCGGAACGGGCACTGGTCCTGTCAAAAGTAATTTTGGCTTTGGGTATGCTACCAAAAAACTAAAAATAGATGTTGCCGTATGGTATCATCAACTTTTAGGATTCAGCCCAAACCTCTCTCTCTCCTACGCCTTAAGTAAATCCTCAAGGGAATGAATACGATGAGAAAAATATTTCTCTTATTTATCACTCTCCATATGACCATGGTCACTTTTGGGCAAAAAAAAGATGAAGAGGTAAAAAACGATATTATCGAATCTCGTATAGAACTATTTGATACGGAAGATGAGGAGATTGACTATACAACACTTTTTGAATCGCTCAACACGTACTATGACCATCCACTCAATCTTAATACTTGTAGCATTGACGAACTGCGGGAACTTTATCTTCTGAATGACATTCAGATCAATGCACTACAAAGTCACCTTCAAAAAAATGGCAAACTACTAAACATCTACGAGCTACAAACCATCGATGGATTTGATATCGAGACTATTCAAAGCATACTTCCATTTGTGAAAATAAGTGGCGATATCGATCGGTCACAATTTGATATGGCTCGGGCAATCAAAGATGGCAAGAGCTATATTTTTCTTAGATACATTAGAACTATTGAAGAACAAAAAGGTTTTTCATCAATAGACGAACAAGAATTAGCTTCTAATCCGAATAGGAGATATCTTGGTAGTCCTGATAAAATATATTTCAGATATAGATTCAAATACCTCAATCATGTCAGCTGGGGAATCACTGGCGACAAAGACCAAGGAGAGGAATTCTTCAAGGGCAGTCAGAAAAATGGTTTTGACTTCTATTCTGCCCACCTTGCTATTTCTGACTATGGTATCGTAAAAAATGTCATCGTGGGTGATTTTCATGCGCAATTCGGACAAGGACTGACGCTATGGACAGGACAAGCATTTGGTAAATCTATTGACCTATTAAGCATTAAGAGAAACGCTAGAGGTCTAAGACCATACACCTCCGTGGATGAAAATCTTTTTCTACGTGGTGTGGGTGCAACTTTTGATCTTGGTAAATTTAATGTCAGCGTGATTGGTTCTTTGAAAAGAATAGACGCTAACCTAAAGACGGATACAATCAATAACATCGATAATGTATTTAGCTCTCTACAGCTGTCTGGATTTCATGCAACCCCAAATGAGATTTTTGACAAAGATGCTATTCAAGAAACGGTGATTGCAGGGAACATCAACTATCGCAAAGGGTTGTTTTCCATTGGATCAACAGTAGCTTACACAGGATACGAAGGTAATTTCGAAAGAAATCTTGGTGTGTACAATCAATTTGAATTTTCCACTAACAAAAACTTAATGACCGGCCTCGATTACAATTGGACGCACAAGAACATGAATCTCTTTGGTGAAATAAGTAGAGCAGATAATGGTGCTCTTGGTGGAGTACAAGGATTACTTATAGCACTGGACAAGAATCTAACTGCTGTGGCGCTATACAGGCATTATGATAGAGACTTCAGAACAATAAACAATAATGGTGTTGCGGAGAATTCAAAGACTATCAATGAAAAAGGATTGTTGCTTGGTTTTCGAGCCAAGTTTGGTCTGAAATGGACATTGAGCACTTACCTTGACCGGTTTGAATTCCCATGGTTGAAATACCAAGTGGATGCCCCATCCCAAGGGCATGAAGGCATCGTTCAGTTGGCATGGAAACCCAAAAGAGGCACGGAGTTATATGTTCGATATAGAAGAAGAAACAAACCTAGAAACACTCTTCTTGAAGTACCAATAGACCTTGTTGTTCCACGGTCACAAAATAATTTTAGAATTAACATTTCTACAAAAGTAAACCCATCGGTTCGTCTTAAAAGTCGTGTGGAATGGACGAAATACAAGATTGATGGAGAAGAGGAAAGTGGATTTTTAATCTATCAAGATGTCATATACAAAGCCTTATCCTCCCCTTTTTCTTTTGCCGTTCGATACGCATTGTTCGACACGGACAGCTACAATTCAAGGATCTATGCCTATGAAAATGATGTGTTATATTATTTTTCAATACCGGGATATGCCAATCGAGGCAGCCGATATTATTTGAGTACAAAATATCGATTCAGCAGACATTTAGACCTATGGGTTCGTTGGAGTCAGTGGATATACAATGACAGAGAAGAAATAAGCTCGGGATTAAATGAGATACAAGATGACACCAAATCTGAGATTAAACTACAATTGAGGTATAAGTTTTAGTTATTGGTTTTCTAAGCTTCAATGCTAGCCTATGAAATCCATTATTGGAGAATTGAAATAGTGTCTTTATGGTTTTCCCCACCTGTTCAGCTATCTTCAAATACTATTTTTCTAGTATTAAAAACCTTAATAGCAAGATAGACTGCATTCCTAAAAGAAGTAGGACTGGCTAAATTTTTCCCTGCGATGTCAAATGCCGTTCCATGATCTGGTGATGTTCGTACGAAAGGCAAGCCTGCCGTGAAATTAACGCCAGTATCAAATGCTAATACCTTAAACGGAATCAAACCTTGATCGTGATACATGGCTAGTATCCCATCATATTTTTTGTATGCCAATGATCCAAAAAGTCCATCAGAGGCAAACGGTCCGAAGGTCGCCATCCCTTGAATATTCGCTTCTTCAATAGCAGGAACAATAATCTCTATATCTTCTTTTCCTATCAAACCATTATCGCCAGCATGTGGATTCAAACCAAGTACTGCAATTTTTGGCTGTTTGATGCCAAAATCACCTTTTAGACTCTTGTGCATTTGACTTAACTTGGCAATGATTTTTTGCTGCGTAACATTATTAGCTACTTCACATAATGGAATATGCCCTGTCAGCACTCCTACACGAAGATTATCCGCCACAAGAAACATCAATGCCTCCTCTACCCCAGCTGTTTTGGCGAGAAATTCCGTATGTCCAGGGAATTTGAAGTCTTTTGACTGAATATTATTTTTATCGATAGGCGCTGTCACCAACACATCTATTCGATTATTCACGAGATCATCCACAGCGACCTGCAATGACTGAAGAGCTTTCTGTCCAGATATCTTCGTTGGAACACCAGGTTCTATTTTCACATCCTCCTTCCACACATTCATCACATTGATGACGTTATCCTTTATATTACCCATAGAATCAATGGAATGAAAATTAATAGAATCTAAAGACAGCAGCTGCTTATAGAATTCACAAGCTCCCATAGAACTATAGACCACAGGAGTGATATCTCTCAACAGGTCTTGATTAGAAAAGCTTTTGAGTACCACCTCCAGTCCTATTCCATTAAGGTCACCCATAGAAATACCGACCCTTATACTTTTACTATACATTCTCAGAAAGGAAATCAAACAATAATCTCACCCCTACTCCTGTCGCCCATTTTGTACGATAAGTATCTCTAGCACTTATAAATGCTGGTCCAGCAATATCAATATGTACCCATGGATAATCCACAAAGTGCTCTAGAAATTTTCCAGCCGTAATCTGCCCAGCGTATGGCCCTCCAAGGTTTTTAATGTCTGCAATATCAGACTTAATATCATCCCCAAAGTCATCCCAAAATGGCATTCTGACCACTCTTTCATGGGTTCGAAAACCACTTTTTTCAATCTGCTCAAACACCTTGTCATTAGCAGTACCCATGATACAACTGGCCTTGATTCCAATAGCACGTATTGCTGCTCCGGTTAGCGTAGCACTGTCTATCACTAATTCAGGCTTATACTTTTTAGCAAAACTAAGTGCATCTGCCAACAACATACGTCCTTCGGCATCGGTATTAAGAACCTCTACAGTCTTTCCACTGTGCATTGTAATTACATCTCCCGGCGCATACGCATTTCCACTCGGACGATTATCTGTTGCGGGAATCAAAGCAATAACATGAATCGGTAATTTAGCTTTAGCAATAGCATACATCGTGCCTATCATCATGGCAGCACCTCCCATATCACTTTTCATAAGATCCATTGAGTTTGCTGTAGGTTTAAGACTCAATCCACCCGTATCATACACCACGCCCTTTCCAACTAGAACAATTGGCTTTTTATTATTAATTTTCTTTGGTTTCCACTCTAGAATTGAGAATGTTGGAGGATCGATACTCCCCTTATTCACAGCCAAAAGTCCTCCCATTTTTAAGGATTCTATTTTCTTCTTTGTCAGCACGTCTACCTTGAACTTGGCGCTCTTACCTAGCTTTGTAATCTCACTAGCCAATTGCGTTGCTGTGAGAAAAGAAAAGGGTTCATTGACAAGATCCCGTGCATGACACACCCCTTCGATAATAGCTTTGAGAGTAGAAATCGCTCCTGGCTTTGTCGACTCGCTCAAAACCTTTATCACTGATAGGCTGTTCTTACGTTCCTTCTTATCGTTGAAATATTTCAGAAATTGATAGTTTGCAAGCGCCATGCCCTCCACAAAAGCAATGACTTTTTCTGACGTAAAACCTACGACTTGTACTTCGTTTATTTTCAATAGATTGACAGTGTCGCACACTTTACTTCCATTGACTCTCAATTGCTCCAAATAATCATTTGGCATTTTCTCACCGCTTAACACTACAAAAACATGCCTATCCATCAAGTTTAGAGACACCATCGAGTTTTTTGCTTTCAGTTGATCTCTACCATACTTCACGGCCTTTGGACTGAGACCTAACTTACTAATATATGATATCTTATCAATAATATAAATTGTCGTCGTCTTCTTTTCTTCCTTTTTTATTTCCTTGATACTGGTGTTCATCATGATGTTTTGTAATTAAGTGGGCAAATGTAGTGGAAAAATAGACTAATTTGGACTACCTTTACACAGTAATAACTCGAAAACGAACAATTACTGCATTCGGTAGGAATAGTAAAACAATTTTTCTACCTTTGCAGCCCGAATTTTTTATTGGAATTGAAAAAGCTAAAAGAATTTGATATTGCTTTTGAAGCCTTACAAGAAGGCGAACATCAATTTCAATTTGAAATAGGGAGAGAGATCTTTGATTTTTACGACTACACTGATTTTAACGACATCAGCGCAAAGGGAAATTTAACATTGCGAAAAGAGAGCACCTACATGAAGATGAATTTTGATCTTCATGGCACTATTGGGTTTGATTGTGACCGCTGTACAGCGCCATTTCAACTCCCTGTAGAATGCACCGAAAAGGTTGTGGTGAAATTTAGCGGCAGAGACATTGATTCTAAAAGTGAAGAGATAATTTACATGTCTATTTCTGAATCAATCATTAATGTTGCTAGCTTTTTTTATGAGATGATTATCTTAACTTTACCGCTGAAGAGGTCACACGAGTCAGATGATTGCGATCAAGAGGTATTAAATCAACTTGAAGAGTGGTCTGTAAGAAATGAAGAAACAGAAGAAATAGATCCCCGTTGGGAAGCATTAAAAAAATTAAAACAAAGGTAATATGGCACATCCTAAGAGACGTCAGTCGACCACGAGAAGAGACAAAAGAAGAACGCACTACAAGGCGAATACGCCGCATGTGCTAACTTGCCAAACTACTGGCGAGCCTCATCTAATGCACAGAGCGCATTGGTATGAAGGGAAATTATACTACCGTGGAAAGGTAGTGATGGAAAAAGCGGAAGCTTAATTCATCTTATTATTTTCCAAAAAGATATATTGCGTAGATTTCTAAATTACGCATACACCGTATAAAAAAGGTGGCATTGTGAATAACATGCTGCCCTTTTTTGTTCTTAGCATGTTCTTTTTGGGATAAATTGCTTTACTATTGCAATAGCTAAGCATCTATTTACATTTACAAGGAAAACTAAATCACAAATGAAAGCAATAACAGCAGCTATAAAAGGCGTTAGCGGATATGTTCCAGATTATGTATTGACCAATGCAGAACTTGAAACCATGGTGGATACGAATGATGAATGGATCGTAAGTCGTACTGGAATTAAAGAAAGGAGAATTTTAAAAGGAGAAGGTAAAGGCACTTCTGACCTTGCCACCCCTTGTGTCATTGATCTGCTTAAAAAGACAAAACTCAAGCCTGAAGACATCGACCTTCTAATTGTAGCAACGGTGACTGGAGATCATGTTTTTCCTGCCACAGCGACTATCGTTTGCGATAAAGTAGGTATTAAAAATGCATTGAGCTTTGATATAAATGCAGCATGCTCGGGATTCCTATTTGCCCTTGGCACAGCTTCGCAGTTTATCGAAACTGGAAAGTACAAGAATGTCATCGTGGTTGGAGCAGATAAGATGTCTGCTATTACTAATTATGAAGACCGAGCTACTTGCATTATCTTTGGTGATGGTGCGGGAGCGGTATTACTTCAACCGGACACAGAAGGTTATGGCGTTAAGGATTCTATTATGCGATCTGATGGTGTGGGAAGAAATTTTTTATATCAAACTGCGGGAGGATCTGTAAAACCACCAACACTTGAAACTGTTAAGAACAGAGAGCATTACGCTTATCAAGATGGCAAGACAGTATTTAAATACGCAGTCACCAAGATGGCGGATGTCGCTGCCGAAATCATGGAAGACAATGATCTTAGTTCGGATGATGTCGCATGGCTAGTTCCACATCAAGCCAATCTAAGAATAATCGATGCTACTGGCAGAAGAATGGGAATTGACCCAAACAAAGTGATGATAAATATTGAAAAGTATGGCAACACGACCAGTGGCACAATCCCCTTATGTCTTTGGGAATGGGAGAAGAAATTAAAAAAAGGCGACAATATCATTCTTGCTGCATTTGGTGGAGGGTTCACATGGGGATCCGTATATATTAAGTGGGCGTATGACTCTTAACCCGATTTAGAAACATTCAAATTTGGCTGTTTGAAAAATCCCAAATTTGCAGGTGTTACTTAATCGCTGAAAAATTAATGAATTTTTTCAGGTTAAGTAGTCCACAATGTTACTTTAGTATTAATAAAACGCTTGTTATTAACAATTGCTACTATTTTCTTTATTTGTAGCGATTCAATCCAATTTATTTTTTACTTTTACTTACAAGTAAGAGAATTAAAACCAAAGATTTTATGAACCTCAAAGAAATTCAAGACCTAATTAAATTCATCTCTAAAAGTGCTGTCACTCAAGTGGATATTGAGAAAGATGATTTCAAGATAACCATCAAAAAAGAGAAACAGTCGAAGAAACACAGAGAAATAATAACGATGCCTGCTCAGATGCCTATCAATATGGCGCCAGTAGCAATCACACCACCTCATCAAGAAGTACCTGTTGCCGTCGCTCCACAAGCTCCTAACGTTGCTGCGCCTGCGGTATCAGAAGAAGATAAGTATATCACTGTGAAGTCACCAATCATTGGCACATTCTATCGATCAGCTAGTCCAGACGATGATCCATTTGTGGGAGTAGGAGACAATATCAAACCTGGCACGACAGTATGTATTGTAGAAGCCATGAAACTATTCAATGAAATTGAATCAGAGATTACTGGTAAAATTGTAAAGGTGCTTATCGATGACTCTACGCCTGTTGAATATGATCAGCCATTATTCTTAGTGGATCCTTCATAGTCTATTTGCTTAATCAATAATAAAAAGTACAGGGAATATATGTTCAAGAAAATACTAATAGCCAATAGAGGTGAAATTGCCCTAAGAATTATTCGTACGTGCCACGAAATGGGGATAAAGACAGTTGCGGTATATTCGAAAGCGGACGAGGAGAGCTTACATGTAAGATTTGCAGACGAAGCGGTATGCATCGGCCCTGCCTCTAGTACAGATTCTTACCTCCACATACCTGCTATTATTGCAGCAGCGGAGATCACCAATGTAGATGCTATTCACCCAGGATATGGTTTTTTATCTGAGAATGCTAAATTCTCTAAGATATGTGAAGAAAATGGCATTAAATTTATTGGCGCATCACCCGATATGATTTCCAAAATGGGGGATAAAGCCACTGCTATCAAAACGATGAAAAAGGCTGGCGTACCTACTGTACCCGGTACAGACGGGATCGTTTCTTCATTTGAAGATGCCAAAAAAGCTGCCAAAAAAATTAAATATCCCATAATGCTTAAAGCCACTGCTGGTGGCGGAGGCAAGGGGATGAAAGTTTGCAATTCGGACAAGGATCTCAAAGAAGCATGGAAAACCACACGTAGAGAAGCCAAAGCCGCTTTTGGAAATGATGACATGTATATGGAGAAATTCATCGTAGACCCTAGACATATCGAAATACAAATTGTGGGTGATAGCCATGGTAACTATTGCCATCTAAGTGAAAGAGATTGTAGCATTCAAAGGAGACATCAGAAATTAGTAGAAGAAACTCCTTCCCCTTTCATGACGGACAAATTAAGAAAAGCCATGGGGGATGCAGCAGTAAAAGCGGCTAGCGCCGTGAAATATGAAGGCGTAGGCACAGTAGAATTCCTTGTGGATAAGGATCGGAATTTCTATTTTATGGAAATGAATACAAGGCTACAAGTGGAGCACACTATTACCGAAGAGGTTATTGACCACGATTTGGTTCAAGAACAGATAAAGGTAGCTGCTGGAATTAAAATTAGCGGAATGGACTATTTCCCAACGAAACATTCCATTCAATGTAGGATAAACGCTGAAGACCCATTTAACGATTGGCGTCCAAGCCCTGGTAAGATTACGACTTATCATGCCCCTGGTGGACATGGTGTACGAATTGACACACATGTCTATTCTGGATACACTATTCCACCTCATTATGACAGTATGATTGCTAAACTAATTACTGTTGCTCAGACAAGAGAAGAAGCTATTAGTAAAATGTTAAGAGCTCTGAATGAATACATTATTGAAGGAGTAAAAACGACCATCCCTTTTCATATTCAATTACTCAACAATGAGGATTTCAGAGCGGGTAACTTCAATACTGGTTTTCTTGATGATTTTGAATTAAAGGAGTAGTATTTCGATTCTATTAATTCAAAATATACCTCATTCTTTTAAACTATATTGCATCTAAATATTTGGGTATTGATAATTGGATTTACGCAATGTTCTCCATTACCCTACGGTAAGTTCTATCGAACCTTCTTTTGTTCGTGCAATTCATTTCGTTTTGCGTGAGTAACTTGAACTAAAAATATCGACTCTTAGGCTATTTCAAATTCTTTGTGAGGAAATTCTTAATCTCCTTCGCTGTTTTCCCTTTATAAACTAGTTTACCATTACTGTCTATAAGAAACATTGCTGGTGTACTTGACACGCGATATTCTCGAGGCACATCCCCTTTCCAACCTTTTATTTCGGAACAATTTCGCCATTTAAAACTATTGGCTTTTATTGCGTTGAGCCAGGCTTGCTTTTGCAAATCTACCGATACACCAACAACTTCAAAACCTTTTGAATGATAACTATCATAAACGGTTTTTAGAATAGGAATTTCAGCTTCACACTTATGACAGTAGGAAGCCCAAAAGAACACTAGCGTATATTTGTTATCCTTTACAATTTTTGCAAGATCCACCCTTTTTCCATCATGACCAGCTCCTACAAACATTGGTGGCTCATTACCCACTTGAAGATTACGGATGCCAGCTGCCTTTCTTTTAAATAATTCTGAAATCTCTGCGTCTCCACACGACTCCCCATAAAAGTAATTATCTATCACATACATACTCACATCTTCATGTCCACTACTGTACATGCCCTCTGACATCGTGTAGAGCATAAATTCCAATACTCTATCATTCTTACCTTCTTTAATCTTTTGAGCAATGATATCCACGGCGTTATAGTATCCAAGGGTCGGGTCTTTATCCGTATTTTCCTTCTTTGCATGATTTCTCATATAGTCCATGATTCTATTGGAATAAACACGGCTATGGATAAGGTTTGGGTCATCAAATTTGATATCCTCCCAGTATTTGTTTTTATCCCATCGGTTCGGGCTTTGGAACCGTCTTACCATTTTTCCAAAGAATGTACCGGCATACGCTTTGGCGAAAGAATCCTCTTTTACTTTTAATTCTTTTTGTGATTTGTATAATCGTTTGAGCTTTACAGACCGTTCATCTTTGCTCTTTTTAATATTGCTCAAAACTGCTTTCTGAATAGCTCTATCCTTCATATATGCAATCCAACCCTCATTCTCTCTAGAGTTTTCAACTGTATATCCTTTTTTGAAACTGGCAGAACTAAAGTTTATGGTGAATTCTTTTTCATTGGGATTAAGTATTATCTCGCCCAAGCTTCGCTCATCAGGTATTACTCCGAATCTATGTAAGCCCACATGCACTTCCTTGGGTGTAAAGGTGAATGCCCCATTTACTATCTTTGCACTATCGATTAAAAAAATATCTTTTCCCTCCGTTTCATATAGTCTAACGTACTTACCATTCATCCCATTGCGTTTGGTAAACTTGCCATGAATAGTCATTGGTCCCACAATGTCATCTGTTCCCATTTCAATAAAATCGGTTATTTCAGAGGAATTATTCTCCACAGCAGTTGTCTCACTTGATTTATTACTAGTGTTTTTTTCAGCTTGAGACTGACAAGACACGACTGATAAAAATAAAAACAAGGCTATGGTGACTAGGTTATTCATTACTATTTTTTTTTACAAATATATAAATACAGTTGGATACTTAGGTAACCACAGAAGTAATTAGCTAAATTTTAACACCTTCAACGATTATAGATTGACTCGCTTGATGATGTCAAGAACACTTGGGAAATTAAACTTACTATTCTTTGACTTCTCGAAATCATCACTAGTGTTGGGATGATTTGTAGGCGCACTCTTGCATCCGCTTGAAGGAGCGACTGTGATTATTTCAACACTTTTTACTTTGTATAATCCTCCGTTGGTTTCTTGTATTGCCTGAATCATATCATTCGGCGTAATTTTTTCAGCATTGAAATCTACATAACAAGTGTCTAGCGTCAGGCTAGCATCAAAATGCATATCGATATTACTTGTACCTTCAAGTCCTTTCATTGTCTTGTTGACGGCGCTTACGCATGCCATCTCACACGACATACCCTCTATAACGATAGCCGCAGTTTGTTTAGCAACAGTACCTGTCTCTTTAGAATGCGTGATTACAATGCCAGAATTGATAGAATCTGTACTAGCTATATTATCATTTGAATTACAAGAATAAAAAAGGGAAGAAAATAGTATAATTGCGTAAGTAACTCTTCTGCTGTACGGTCGAATTATTTTTAACTTTACTTCTGATATGGAATCGATCATCTCTTACCTAATTTTGAATTTATGCTGGTTAGGTGCATTTAGCTCAAAGCTTTCCGATATAATTATTCAATCACTCCAAATAAATTGCACCTTTACGGTTTCGCAAATATACGATATCTAGAGATAAAATGAAACTATGAATTCTGAAAAAAATGTTAAATTGAGCTCATGGTTGCTTTTGATTATTCTAACGTTGATTTGGGGCAGTTCATTTATTCTAATAAAAAGGGGATTATATGACGGGAATGGCAATGAGATATTCACTCCGCAACAAGTTGGCGCTCTTCGAATTGTATTAGCTGGGCTCTCCCTCTTGCCTTATGTGATTCTCAGATGGAAGGAGGTCAGTCGAAAAGAAATTTTCTGGCTTGTATTAGTTGGCTTTTTTGGTAATACCATACCTGCTTTCCTATTTGCTATTGGTGAGACAAAAGTTGCTAGTGCTGTAGCGGGTATGCTCAATGGTACGACCCCAATATTTGTTTTTCTCATCGCTGCAATTGTCTTTAAAGCCAAATTTTCCAATCAGAATATCCTTGGAATCCTAATTGGCTTTATTGGTACTCTTGGACTAGTTTATTTTGGAAATACTGAGGATATTTCTATTGGAATTTACAGTTTATATCTAATTGTTGCCACTTTATGCTATGGTATCAGTGTCAACATCATCAAAGAAAAACTACATGATGTAAGGCCTATAACGATTACCGCCCTATCCCTTAGTTTTTTTATTATCCCTTGCTTGATCTATTTACTAAATACTGACTTCTTGGTGACGCTCCGAGACAATCCTTTGGCTCCTACTGCTGCAGGATACTTATTGATTCTCTCCGTAGTAGGCACAAGCCTTGCGCTGATATTGTTTAATAAACTTGTTAAGAATGAAAATGTAATATTTGCCTCTTCCGTTACCTATTTGATCCCGATTGTCGCGATTTTTTGGGGAATAATGGATGGTGAGATTCTATCTCCGATGCAGATAGCCATGATTGGGCTTATATTAAGTGGTGTATTCTTAGTCAATAAGAAGGTGCAAGGATTGGAGTAAGTACACTCTACACATTTATAGAATATTCAAATGAGGTAGTTACTTTTTATAAAAAAGCATACTATCTTTGCAAAAAATAATCACATGAAAAACTCAATTTTAATTATTACTCTTGCTTTCTTTGTTGGAAACGTCTCTGCTCAAGAATATGACCAAGCCATTGGAGCACGTCTCGGGATAGGTACTGGAATAACCTATAAGAAATCAATATCTGACAATGCTAGCCTTGAAGCTATTGCCATGTTTTATTATGGCATTAACCTTACAGGACTGTACGAAATAAATCGTTACGCTGCTTTTGATGTAGACCGCTTGAATTGGTATTATGGTGGCGGAGCACATGTAGGTTCTTATAGAGGTTATAGAAGAGGTTTTATTACTGGGTTGGAAAACAAAAGTTCTATTTCTCTGGGCTTGGATGGTATTGTTGGTATAGAATATAATTTTATAGAAGTACCTATCAATATCTCTCTTGACTGGAAGCCCGCTTTTGAATTAGTTGGGAGTACTGGATTTTGGGGTGACAACGTTGCTCTAAGTGTGAGATACATGCTCTAATTTATTAGTCAGTAAAGTTGCGGGAAACACGTAGATAATTGCAGTTGCCGTCATATTAGCATTCGCAAGTATTCTACTCGACTAATTCGCTACAATATTATTTAAACCCGATTACGCATTAGAACTTTTAATGAAAGTTGAGAGAAACCCGAATTGAGCATCTCCTCAATTCGGCTGTTTAAAAACCCCCATAAATACTGGTGTTTCCTATTTGCTGTAAAATGATAGATTTTTCGGACTAATCCAATTTAGGAATAGAATTCCTAAATCGAATATCACGTTGTGGAAACGGTATTTCAATATTACTTTCTCTGAATTTGGCGTCTATAGAATATCGGATATCACTCAAAAGCTCACGATATTCCCATGTAGATCGAATCCAAAAGAGTAAAGTGAATTGAAGTCCACTATCCCCAAAGTCGTCAAACAATATCTTAATCGGTTTATTTTTGGATACTTTTGGCTGGCTAATGGCTGATTGGTATAAGATTGCCTTCACCTGCTCCAAGTCTGAGCCATAAGCTACTCCTACTTTAATCTCCAATCTCACTTCGGGTGTTCCATGACTCCAATTGGTGATTTTATCATCTGTAAGAAGTCTGTTGGGTATTGACAAAAGATTACCATCTCTTTTTTGTACCGTAGACGTACGAAGGTCAATTCTTTTGACTTGCACTATTTCACCGTCCATGTATATAATATCGCCGACATCAAATGAATCTTCGAAGAGTAATATTAGACCTGAGAAGAAGTCATTAAACAGGTTTTGAATAGCGAACCCTATTCCCACCAATAGAGCTGCGGATCCAATAAATAGTCCTCGAAGGTTGACTCCTGCAAGATAAAGAGCGATAACTACGGCAACAATATATGCAAAGTACTTATATAGTCTTATAATGGAGAATTCTCTTCCTTGATCGATAGTTCCATGTTTTCGAATCGATACTTTCAAAAGTACTACTGTCAATCGAATTAACATAACTGAGATAAAAAGAATGAATATACCGAAGAGTACTCTTCCTACCAGTATTGGATGCTCTCCAGATATTAGTTCCACGCCCATGAATTGCTCGAATACTTTTCCTAAACTCAATGCTCTTATCGAAAGAAGCAATCCCACAAAAATGATTATTAATCGACCTATGCGATAAAAGATTTTAGTCTTTTCCTCGTCTATCCAATCTTTCGTCTTAATTGTTTTGTTTACAAATATTCGAAAGAGCTTTGCCAAAGCACGCATTACCAATAAAACGACTATCAGCAACAATAGATTATACAACCGAAAATGATAGTTTCCTATTGTAAATAAAATATACTCTATAAAGGTTTTTACGGTTTCCATACTTTAAATAATGGCTGAGCCAAAGTAACTACTTAATTCTTTCTTTAGTCCCTCTAATTGTTTTTGTTTTTTAAGATATTTTTTCCACTTTTTTTCATCGGATATATCTTTTAGGTGAGATTGATTTAATTTTATCATCTCCGTTACTCTTCGCAGTTTGAAAGAATTAATGGACGAGTGCAGCATTCTTTTCAGCTGCAAGTCCTCTGTTTCGATATATATTCCATGACGCTCCCATTGCCCTATCTCATGTTTCTCTGTCGTAAGAGTTGCTACTAGCTGTGAAACTTCTGGGTTATTGCTCCTTAGCAATTGTTTGGCGGTCAATAACTCATCTTGGTGATAGTGAAAAACATATTTTTCCAATATTGATTGATACAGAGGGTTATTAAAATGAAGTTTATTGCCTAGTAATTCTTCTAGGATGAAGAGTGCCACATACGTTTCTTCCGTTTGCATCTCGCCTTCTTCATCTTCAATTTCCGTAACATACTTCGTCTCTCCATGGTTCAATAGAATTCTGACAAGATCACGCTCCTGATTTTCAGTAGGGTTATGTGTAGATACAACTTGCTTTGGCACCGAAGTTTTAGGTTCTACGACGGAGAGGTGATTATATTTACTCTGTTTGTACTGATCGTTTTTTCGTTTTTGTTGAAACTTACTTATCTCATATAGCAAGGTTTCTTGATCTATATCCAACTCTCGGCTTAAACTCAAAGACTGTAGATTAAGATCAATCTTATCTGGTATGATTGCTAAAGTTTTGATCACTTCCCGGATAGCTTTTGACCTTAGAGCAGGGTCATCTCCACAAGCCTTGAGTAAGGTTTTTGTTTTAAAATGGAAGTAATCTTGTGCTTGTTCTTTTAAGTAGGTCTCTAATTCTTCTTGTGTGAGCCGTCTGGCTAAGGTGTCAGGGTCATCATTTTCATCCAAGGCAATGACCTTAACCTTCATATTCTCTTCTAGGAGCATATCGATACCTCTAAATGCTGCTTTCATCCCAGCTGCATCCCCATCAAAGACGACCACTATATTTTGTGTGTATCGCCGTATGAGTCGAATCTGATCTTCGGTAAGTGAAGTTCCTGATGAGGAGACGACATTGTGTATTCCTGCTTGGTGCATCGATATAACATCGGTATACCCCTCTACCAGGTATACTCTATCGTCAGCCACAATTTTTTTCTTGCTTTCAAATAGCCCGTAGAGTACTTTACTCTTATTATACACTTCGCTTTCAGGGCTATTGAAGTATTTGGCCATCTTCTTGTCGTTGCCCAATATCCGACCACCAAAACCAATTATCCTGCCACTAAGATTACGAATTGGAAAAATCACTCTGCCTTTGAAGAAGTCGAAGTATCCAGAATGTCCCTTTTTGGATAGTCCGAGCTTTAACAGGTATTCGATTTGATAAGATTTATCAAGCGCAGATTTTGTAAGGCTCTTTTCGTTATTGGGGTTATAGCCTAATATAAAATTTTCAATGGTGTCATCTCTGAACCCTCTTTCTTTGAAATAGCTTAATCCAATGGACTTCCCTTCTTCTGTCTCCGTCAGGCTTTTGGAGAAATAATCTCCTGCAAAGGCATTGATTAGATGAAGGCTCTCACGTTCATTTGCTGCTTTGCGTTGCTCTGGTGTTTGTTCTTCTTCCTGTATTTCGATGTTATACTTTCTTGCAAGGTATTTAAGTGCCTCTGGATAGCTTGACATCTCATGCTCCATGATGAAATTGACAGAATTACCCCCTTTGCCACAACCAAAACACTTATATATTCCTTTGGCAGGAGATACTGTAAATGAGGGTGATTTTTCGTTATGAAACGGGCAAAGACCTAAGAAATTGACACCTCTTTTTTTAAGATGTATAAAATCACCCACCACTTCTTCAATGATAGCGCGATTAAATATTTCGTCTATGGTGTCTTTTGGTATCAATTGAGTGGTTGTTTTTTCTTATGTATATGTAAAAGTTACAAAAAAATAGAAGTTCTCCTTAAAGATTCAAAGATAGGGAATATGCCCATGATTTGTTTGGAAATACATTCTTAATAATACACATTGGATGAACATCCGTTATGCACATTGTTCAAAACCTTAAGGTTCTTTGATTTCTCCTCGATGATAAACCACTGTCTTCACTAAGGCGCCATCTTTATCATAGAAATGCCAAGCGCTTTGTTTAAGATTGTTGACATATGCGCCTTTGAATCTCATCATTCCATTATCAAAAAATCCGGAACACTTCCCGCTCTTTTGCCCATTAAAATACTCTGTTTCGCTCCATACCAATCCGTTCTTAAAGTAGGACACCCACCGCCCGTGACGGTTTTCTCCGAGCATCTGTCCCGTAATTTTTATCTGACCGGAAGGATATAACTCTTGATACGGCGTGGTGTCTTCTTGAATTTCTGTTGATTCCTCCTTTTCGGCTTGACTAGTATCTGCCTCTTGCTGCACACTGCAAGAAACAAGGGTAAGGGTAAGAAGCAGTCCAATAATTAGTTTCATCGTAAGGTTATATTATGAGGTGAAGTTACAATCTTCCTTTTAATTAATAAAACAAAAAAAACTTATTTTTCCCGTTCTACCGTATAGTTGAGTAAACCTATCAGGCTATCTAAAGCTTCAGAATGAGGAATTCCCTCCAAGGAGGACAGTGCTTTGCTGCGATAGTCCAACATTTTATTTTGAGCGTATTCTATCCCCCCTTCACGATATACGACATCAATTAAATACGCAACTTTCACCTTGTCTTGGTTTTTGTTTTTTATAATATTGATGAGTTTTCTCCTTTCGGAGCGAGAGACTTTATTTAAAACATGAATGATTGGAAGGGTTAATTTTTTTTCTTTGATATCAATACCTGTTGGTTTTCCAATTTTATCAGAGCTACCATAGTCAAATAGATCATCTTTTATTTGAAAAGCGATACCGGTATGAAGTCCGAAATCATACATTTTTTGAATTAAAACAGGGTCATCCGTTGTTGAGATAGCACCCGTTTTGCAGCAAGCAGCAATCAATGACGCTGTTTTTTGTCGAATAATATCAAAATATATTCCTTCATCAAAATTCAGTTTTCGGCTTTTTTCTATTTGCAGTAATTCTCCTTCAGATATCTGTTTTACAGCATCAGAGAATATTTTTAGCATCTCCACTTCCCCTTTATCTATAGTCATAGAGAGGCCTTTTGACAATAGAAAATCACCTACCAATACAGCGATTTTATTCTTCCAAAGGCTGTTTATTGAGAAAAAACCTCTTCTTTTATTTGAATCATCGACTACATCATCGTGTACTAAAGTAGCGGTATGAAATAATTCAATTAATGAAGCGGCAGTATAGGTAGAATCATTTATAGTTCCACAGGCTTTGGCAGAAAGGAATACAAACATAGGTCGCACTTGTTTTCCTTTTCGTTTGACAATATAATGGGTGATTTTATCCAGCAGGGAGACATTGCTCTTCATAGATTGCTTGAAGTGCTCCTCAAATTTTATCATTTCATCAGCGATAGGCGCTTTGATGCGATTTATTTCTGTCATTAGGAACAGGAATTTTGTGAGACGAAGGTAGCTCTATTATGGATGTCTGCCTACGATACGATAAATTATAAATTAGTTATTTACCAGGTAATAATCGAGATACTTTGTTGAAGTGACTGCTTTGCCCAATAGCCTCCATTATCTGCTTCATGATATCTTCAACACTTGCACTATAGTCAATATCAACTGGCTGTTGTACTTCCACTTTTAGTGTGGTTTTTTTCTTTTTAAAGAACATTCCTTTTTTATCGAACGCTCTTCTGAAGCCGTCTATTTTTACTGGTATGACTATGGGTTGGTGTTCTTTTATAATATGTGCTGTCCCTTTTCTACCTGGCGCAAACGGCGTTGTCGTACCTTGCGGAAAACTAATTACCCAACCATCGTTCAAAGCTTTACCTATATTATCAGGGGCAGTTTTATCAAGCCCTCTTTTTACATCTGACCCTTCGGTTCGCCAACTTCTTTTTACGGTAATGGCTCCTACATACTTCATTATTTTTGGGATCAAGCCCTTATTCATTGTTTCCTCGGCTGCTATGGCATATACTGTCCTTCTGGGTCTAAGAAACCCTGGGTAGCGAACGGTATTAAATTTTCCAAGAACAGATGAATATACAATAAGACCAATCATGGCAGCATCCGCAAAATAAGTCTGATGATTAGATACAATCAACACTTTGTTTGTAGGTAATTCTTTAAAGATTGAGGAACCTGTTATTTCTGTCTTATTGTACCAATTGAAGCCCGGATAAGATAGAATTCCAATAATCCTTGAAGCTGTCTTTTTTAAAAAAACATAATATCCAAATGCGTCTTTTTTAAACATATATGATCCTTGCTTGTGTTTAATATGATGAAGATATGAATTTTTTTCAATCTCGAGCTTTTTCTATCGATAAACTTATCAAATCAATAGACAAAGAGCAGAATCTAAGCCTCTTCTTTGTTGGCTAATTGACCACAAGCCGCGTCGATATCTTGCCCTCTACTGTTACGTACTTTAGCGTGAAAACCATGTTTATTAAGACGTTCTATAAATTTTAGAGTGTTTTCGGGAAGCGTCTTTTGAAATTCTCCATCTCCTATGGCATTATATTCTATCAAATTCACTTTACAAGGCACTACTCTGCATATCTCTGCTAATTCATCGGCATCGGCAAGGCTATCGTTAAAATTTTTGAACAGAATATACTCGTAAGTCACAGGGATATTGGTCTTTGCGTAGTAGTACCGTATAGCATCCGTGAGTATTTCCAATGTATTGGTCTCATTGATAGGCATGATCTTATTCCTTTTCTCGTCATTGGCAGCATGTAGAGAGATAGCAAGTTTGGTTTTCACTTGATCATCGCCCATTTTGCGTATCATCTTGGCAATACCAGCGGTAGAGATAGTAATACGCTTACTCGCCATACCCAATCCTGTATCTTCTGTGATTTTTTTTACGGATTCGATGGTGCCTTTGTAATTCAACAACGGCTCACCCATGCCCATATATACGATGTTAGTCAATGGCCTCCCGTACTCTTTTTCAGCTTCTTGCTTGATCATGACCACCTGATCGTACACTTCATCATAGCCGAGATTACGTTGAATTTTTAATTTTCCAGTAGCGCAGAACTTACAACTAAGGCTGCATCCGACTTGCGTAGAAATACATGCTGTAATACGTTTTTTGGTAGGAATCAGTACGCCCTCTACAATATTTCCATCGTGTAGTTCGAATGCATATTTAAATGTTCCATCTGTACTTTTTTGTTTGACCTTGATAGAGAGTTTATGAATAATGAAATCTTCTTCTAACTTCGTTCGTAAGGACAATGACAGATTATTCATGTCGTCAAACGCAAGCACAGATTTATTCCATAACCATTGATACACCTGTTTCGCACGATAACTGGGCTCGCCAATTTCTTTGAAATATTCTATCATATCGTCCAGTGTTAGACTTCGAATATTTCGCTTAGCTATTGACATAACAGAATAGTTTATTAACTAGTAATTCATTGAGAAGTACAACTACACTCAAAGAATAAAGCATTGTACAAGTACTATATGATGAGCATAGCATCACCATAGGAGAAGAATCTATACTTCTCTTTGATTGCTACTTTGTACGCATTCATCATGTGATCATGTCCACCAAATGCACTTGCCATCATTAGGAGTGTTGAACCTGGTAGATGAAAATTAGTCACCAATGCATCTGCGATTGAAAATTCATACGGTGGATAGATGTAAGTATTTGCCCAACCATCAAACGGCTTGAGTGTTCCTTCAGTACTTACGGAAGACTCCATTGACCTCATCACGGTAGTACCTACTGCACAAATTTTTCTTTTCTTTTTTATAGCCTGAGTCACGGCATCAGCCGTTTGTTCAGAAATATGTATCTCTTCAGAGTCCATCTTATGTTTAGTAACGTCCTCTACTTCTACTGGCCTGAAAGTCCCAAGTCCAACATGCAGCGTTACATGCTCTAGAGCTATTCCCTTAATCTCTAACCTCTTCAATAATTGACGACTAAAATGTAATCCAGCCGTTGGAGCAGCTACTGCGCCCTCTTTTTTGGAATATATCGTTTGATATCTCTCTATGTCCGAGTCTTCCGAGTCTCTACCGAGGTATTTCGGAATTGGCATTTTTCCAATCTTACGTAACTTCTCTCTAAAATCTTCATATTCTCCATCATATAGGAAACGTAGTGTACGGCCTCTAGAAGTGGTATTGTCAATCACTTCTGCTACTAGGTCGTCACCATCGTCACTTTCGAAATATAATTTATTTCCGATTCGAATCTTACGTGCCGGATCGACTAGTACATCCCAAAGAAGACCACCAGGCTTAAGTTCTCTCAGAAGAAAAACCTCAATTCTAGCTCCTGTTTTTTCTTTGTTTCCATAGAGTCTTGCTGGGAAGACTTTCGTGTCATTCAAGACAAACATATCATCCTCATCAAAATAATCAATGATATCTTTAAAAAGTTTATGTTCTATTTTCCCATCTTTTTTATGGAGAACCATTAATCGTGATTCATCTCTGTATCGCTCAGGATATTTTGCAATTAGCTCTTCGGGTAAATCGAATTTAAATTTTGATAATTTCATGTAGAATTATTGAAATATTTTGAATTAAAGAAATAGAGGGCGAATTTACTACAAATTCAGTACTCTACAAAATATGTTTACATTACTGAAACCATAGATACAAATTGCTCGACTTCAATCGATTGACTCACGTCATGGTCGCCAGACTTTGTTCGTCTTAATTCACTTAGATATGCCCCAACCCCTAATAGTTCCCCCATATCATTGGCAATAGAACGAATATAGGTCCCTTTACTACAGACGATTTTGAATTCTATATTTGGAAGATCGACCTTTGTCAGTTCAAATGAATGTACATGGATTAGATTTTTCTTCATTTGCATCTCTTCCCCCTTTCGAGCGAGGTCATAAGCTCTTTTGCCGTCAATTTTTTTGGCTGAAAAAATTGGAGGTACTTGTAAGTATTCCCCAGTTAATTTTTCTTTAACCTTTTCAATATCTTCCTTACTAATATTACTGATATCATAGGTCTTGTTGATTTCGGTTTCCATATCATAGGAAGGGCGAGTTGCCCCTAAGAATATTGTCCCTGTATACTCCTTGGTGCCATTCATGTAATGCTGAATTTCCTTGGTTTTTCTACCGGTACATATCACCAGTAACCCTGTTGCTAAAGGGTCGAGCGTGCCAGCATGGCCCACTTTGATTTTCTTTATATTGAGTTTTTGCTTGATGGCATATCGCACTTTTTTTACCACATCAAAAGAAGTCCAACCATAGGGCTTATCCAATAGCAACACCTCCCCAGCTTGAAAATCTAGCACATCGTTTTCTTTCATCTTCTTCTCACTAGCTTACCATGAATGTATATCCAATAGCAATGAATCCTATTACAAAACAATATATTGCAAAACCTTTGAGACTGCTCTTTTGCACCAATTTAATCATCCACTTGCAAGCGAGCCACCCTGTGATTAGTGCCGCGATGAACCCTAACATCATGGGTAGTACATTGACGGATTCCGAAGACAAATCTCCACTAAGAATATCTTTTGCTACTTTACCCATAATCAATGGCACTACCATTAAGAATGAGAATCTAGCAGCTTTTGTTCTATCTATTCCTAAAAGGACGGAAGTAGAAATAGTAGCACCAGACCTTGATATACCCGGTAGCATGGCAATGGCTTGTGCCACACCAATGATAATTGCATTGCCCCAACTTACTTCTTTATTGGTTCGTTTCGCCTTGTCTGCCAAAAACAATAATACGCCTGTCACCAATAACATAAATCCTACAAGCATTATCTTTCCTTCAAACAACACTTCCAAAGCTTCGTCATATTTTAACCCAATGAATACAGCAGGTATCATGGATAAAACAATTTTTAAAGCGAATGCCATTTGTTCATTCATCCCTCCTTGCGCATTCTTTTTAAAGCTAAAAATCCCTTTTATAATCTCCAAGATGTCTTTTCTAAAAACTATAATGGTGCTTAAAGCCGTGGCAGCATGCAGGACAATTGTCATCATCATGCTTTCCTCTGCAGAATAGTTCTCGCCTAAAATGGCTTTGGCTATTTCAAGGTGTCCACTGCTACTGACTGGAAGAAATTCCGTCAGTCCTTGTATTATACCTAATATGATTGCTTTTAATAGTTCCAAGAAAATGGCTTAAGCTTTTCGCATGATGGCGTAAATAATTACGACATACCCGATCATTACTGCCAAAGGAGCAAAGGTGATTCGTCGAGCACTGAATATTTCTTCATTGAATACATTCGGGTCATTACTTCCGCCACCACTCATCATAACAAAACCAAGGACAATGATAATCACACCAATAATCAAGACCTTGTAATTGGTCTTGTCAAATGAAACAAACTCATTTTCTTTTATTTTCTCTAATTCTTTATTCACGATTGAGTTCTATTTTATTGATTCCTTGAAAAAACAAAGGTATCAAATTAAGTTAATACAAATCATCTAATTCCATTCTCAAATACTTCCTTACGGCTAAAAAAGTACTTATTAAAGCAATAATAATTCCCATAGCCAATATTCCTCCAAATAGCTTTGCGAACATATTCATGTCTTTCATTTGAAAAACATCTGGTATGCTTTGCTTGAAAAAATAGAGTACGCCCAACAACATGCCCATGGCAATGATACCGCCAAGTATTCCCTGCACTATACCACTTTTGAAAAACGGAAATTGTATGAAAGACTTGGTAGCTCCTACGAGTTTCATGCTACGAATAATAAAACGCTTTGAGTACATTGCCAAGCGTATAGTGTTATTGATGAGGGCGATAGCTATCAGTAATAGTACACCGCTAAACACGAGTATCAACAGTCTTATTTTCTTCGTATTCTCATATATCTGCCCAACTAGGTCTGGCACATAGCTTACATCTTTTACTACAGATTCGGATTTTATTTCCTCCACTATCCATTTCACACTATCAGGGTGGATAAAATCAGCATTGAGTTTCATTTCTATAGTGGCTGGTATTGGACTATATCCATCAAGAAACTCTGTAAAGTCTTGTCCCAGCTCTTCCACATGTTTCTTTGTGGCTTCCTCTTTGGTGATATAGGTACTGCCTTTCGAAAAATTAGAGTTGTCTAAAGTTTTTTGTAATTTTATGATATCCGCCTCTTTCGCTTTGTCCAGCATAAATATTTCAAATCGAATATTCTCCTTGGCATACGAGGAGAGCTCATTGGCTTTTAACAATAGCAGTCCAAAAAAACCTAACATAAACAGTACTAGTGCAATTCCCAGTACGGTAGAAACATAGGAGCTGCGTAGTTTTCTTTTGGCTATTTTATCTCTTGATTTGGACATAATTACAGGTGACGAATTTAAAGAAATTATTTACTGTACAAACCATTGATGTGTTAAACGTTCTTAAATTTAAAAGTTAATAAATCTTTATGCGATTGTAAATCTACAATCGCTTGGAGATTTTACCATTGAATAGTCGTGGTTTCCTTTTTTTTGAAAGCTTTCTATTTCTTTGCAGACTTAGTATTTTAAATGTTAATGGCATTTCTTTTAAAGTTTTTTGTTGTCCTTTTTTTGTCAATACTTCGGCTCCGCTCAGCAGAACAAAAAAGAACGAAAAAAGTGCCAACCGTCACCAAATATTTCGTTTAAACTTGTCTTTCTTGGCTTGATTTCGCCCTTTGCGTTTTGATTTTGTCGTTTTAGTGGTGTTTGTTCGTTATTGCGCCACTTCTGGATTTTGCTCTGACGCTTGAGCTCCGCGCCCCGCTTTGTTGGAGACATATCCCTTCGACTTGTTGGCGTTTTTCTAATACATAATTCAGATTCAAATATTTTTCATCATTATTATATCATTGATTTGGCAAATCAAATTAACTTCGTCCCGTCTTATGAAAAAGAAGATTTTTTTGAAAAAAAGTAGATGATGGAATACAAATTCAGTGAAATAGAAAAAAAGTGGAAACAAGCGTGGGATAAAACCGATGCTTATAAAACCATTGAAAAGAATGACAAAGAGAAGTTTTATGTCTTAGACATGTTCCCCTACCCTTCTGGATCTGGACTACACATTGGTCATCCATTGGGATATATTGCTTCGGATATTTTTGCTCGATACAAACGACACCAAGGGTATAATGTATTGCACCCGATGGGTTATGATTCTTTTGGGCTACCTGCCGAACAATATGCCATAGAGACTGGACAACACCCTGCCGTTACCACAAAAAACAATATTGCGAGGTATCGTTCGCAACTAGAACGCCTCGGAATGTGTTACGACTGGTCGAGAGAAGTGCGAACTTCTAGTCCTGATTTTTTCAGATGGACGCAATGGATTTTCAAAAAACTATTTCATTCATGGTATAATCTTGATACCAATAAAGCGGAACCTATCGAAACGCTTGTTGCCAAATTAGAAAACAATGGCAATTATAATGTGAATGCACACATGGATGAGGATTGGCACAAGCAATTGGATATTAAAAAATGGAATTTCCCATTTGGCGAACACTGGGAAGGAGGATTGACCGCCGTGGATTGGCAGTCGATGAATGAAGAGCAAAAGCAGGTCATATTGCTTCACTACCGCATGGCATATCTTGCCGAAACAGAAGTGAACTGGTGTCCAGCTCTGGGGACGGTACTTGCCAATGACGAAGTGAAAGGAGGTGTGTCCGAGCGGGGTGGACATCCTGTGATGCGCAAGAAGATGATGCAATGGTCGATGCGGATCACAGCCTATGCAGATAGGTTGCTCCAAGGTCTTGAAACAGTGGAATGGAGCAAAGCCATCAAACTGCAACAGACGAACTGGATTGGAAAATCCATTGGGTCTTCCATTCGTTTTTCGATAGATAATCATTCAGAGCAGATAGAAGTATTCACGACTCGACCCGACACTATATTTGGCGTAAGCTTCATGGTGTTGGCGCCTGAACACCCTCTGGTGGATAAAATAACTACCTCTGAATATGCGGATGACATCGCCACTTATAAGAAAATGGTCGGCAGCAAAAGTGATGTAGAGCGTCAAGCCAATGTCAAGAATATATCCGGACAGTTTACTGGTGCTTATGCTATCCATCCGTTCAGTGGCGAGAAGGTTGCCTTATGGATAGGAGAGTACGTGTTGATGGGTTATGGCACAGGTGCTGTCATGGCTGTGCCTTCAGGAGATCAACGGGATTATGATTTTGCCAAATATTTTGACCTGCCTATTTTACCTATCCATGACGGAGTAGATCTTAGCGAAGGAGCATATACGGAAAAGGGAGCTCTCATGATTAATTCAGATTTCATGAATGGACTGAAAGCGGAAGAAGCCATGGCATTGTGTAACAAAAAACTTGAAGAAGATGGCATAGGCAGAGCGAAGGTAAACTTCCGACTGCGAGATGCCATATTTGGTCGTCAGCGATATTGGGGCGAACCGATTCCTGTGTATATGAAAAATGGCATTCCCTATACTATTGATGGAGATGAGGCGCTTGAATTGCCTGTGGTGGATAAGTATCTCCCTACTGAAGATGGCGAACCCCCATTAGCAAGAGCGACAGATTGGACTTATAAAGTAGATGGAGAGAATTATCCTTTAGAATACTCCACGATGCCAGGATGGGCTGGTTCAAGTTGGTATTTCTTACGTTACATGGATCCACATAATGACAATGCATTTTGCGCTCGAGATAAATCAGATTATTGGGGACAAGTAGATCTCTATATCGGTGGGTCTGAACATGCTACTGGACATTTACTTTACAGTCGTTTTTGGACGAAATTTCTCTATGATTTGGATTTGATTCCATTTGACGAACCATTTTTCAAGATGATTAATCAAGGGATGATTCAAGGTCGGTCAAGCTTGGTCTATCGCATCAAAGGGACGAATAAGTTTGTCTCTAAAGGATTGAGAAACGAATATGACACTACGGCACTTCACGTGGACATTAAGATGGTGAGCAATGACATACTAGACACGGATGCATTTAAGGCATGGAGAGAGGATTATAAAAACGCGGAGTTTATCCTCGAAGACGGCAAATATCATTGTGGGCATGAAGTAGAGAAGATGTCGAAGCGATGGTATAATGTGGTGAATCCTGATGACCTTTGCGACGAATATGGTGCGGATACATTGCGGTGCTATGAGATGTTTCTTGGGCCACTGGAACAGCATAAACCCTGGGATACGAATGGTATTACTGGCGTCTTTAATTTCCTTAAAAAAAGTGCTCGATTATATTCAAATCCGAGCATAGACAAACCCGATGCAGCAGCGATGAAAGCCATTCACAAATGCATCAAACAAGTCACTGGTGATCTAAATCGCTATTCCTTCAACACCAATGTGAGCGCCATGATGATAGCGGTAAACGAATTGACAGCGATGAAAGTACAATACACAGAAGTCTTAAAACTATACTGTGTAATACTCTCTCCATATGCACCTCATCTCGCAGAGGAATTATGGGCTTCCTTAGGAAATACTGATTCCGTATTGGATCAGCCATGGCCTCAATATGATGAAAAGCACTTAATAGAAACTTCCTTCTCGTATCCTGTTTCATTTAATGGGAAAATGCGAT